>NZ_JACSJL010000006.1:0-211487 GCF_018617075.1 Exiguobacterium sp. s123
TTAAATTGACGAAGCTTGCGCTTCATTCAAAAATGGTAAAACTTATTTTTGCCTCATCGTTCAGTTTTCAAAGTTCGTCTGCCGCTCTTGGCGACTTCATTAATCTATCACGTTTTGATTGTTTTCGTCAACAACTTTTTCACAAATTGTTTTTCTGAAATAATCTTTTGCCGTGACAACGTTTATAACTATAATCTCTATTTACCACTTCGTCAATACAAAAAACAATAAAAATAAAAAAAGATTTACTTCCCATCAACATGATGAAAAGTAAACCTTCTGCTTTGTATTAATCGAGACGGACATAGCCCGTCTTCTCAACTAACGTCTGCCCATCCTCGCTTTCGAGCCATTGAAGAAAATCTTCATATCGCTCTGCCTTCTCTTCCGTAGTCACCGCATAAAATTCAGAAGTCAGTGGATACGATCCATCCTGAATCGTTTCAACGGTCGGTTCGATTCCATCTATACGAAGTAACTTGATTTCATAGTCATGCACCATTTCTGTCGCATAGTATCTAAATGAAAATCCAATCGCATTTTTATGGTTCCGATACGATGAAGTTTGTTGAATGATTCCACCCATCCCTTCAGGAACATCTTCTACCGGCGCCTCCATGAGCTTTTGTTCGCCCATCATCTTTTGTAACGCCGTTTGACTGCCACTATCCTCCGGTCGTTGAAAAGCACGAATGGATTCCGAGTCCCCTCCGACCTCTTCCCAATTCCGAATGTCTCCTGAATAAATACCCCGAACTTGTTCCATCGTCAAAGAATCGACCGGGTTATCTTCATGGACGAAGAACACAAATGCTTCCCTTCCAATCGCCGTCATATGTAAAGAAACGTTTTTTTGTTTCGCAACCTTCAATTGACGGTCAGATGGACCAGCGACGAAAATCAAGTCGGTCTGATCGTTCATCAGTCGGCTGTACGCTTCCGGCGTTGTCGTCGACACGACTTTACTCGTTTGATCATTATATGGATCATACGTTTCCGAGTCCGGATAGACTGCTTCCACGAATGAAGCGTACATCGGATAGAGCGCTGTCGCTCCATCTAATCGCGGCAAACCTTCCTCAAACTTCACCGAAGCCTCGTGATCGAGTCTCGCCAATTGTTCTGAATCCGTGAACGGCTGATAATCCATCAACTCCACACCGCGTTCCTCAATCTTCAAACTATCTTGATACATATAATATCCTTTCACAGAAGCGAAGAGGACAGCACCGACTAACGCACCCCAGCCGAGAACTCTTCGAATCTTTTGTTTTGAAAAGGACGAAAAATCATAGAGTCCCATACATATGATTAGTAGAACGGCCATATACCATATCGTCCAAATAATCGGTCGCCCAAGTGTGATGGGGTCTCCCATCGTAAAAAGGGCGACAAAGACAGAAATCACAATCGTGACAAATAAAATAAAGACGGTTCCCACGCTAAATTTCAATAGTTTCATATAACTGATTTTCTCCTCATTGTTCCTAGGAAAGGGAAGTTAAGCAATCTCATAAAGCACTGCCTCTACCCCGACCCCTTTCGTCGGTCTCGTGACCGTTCGAACATACCCTTTTTTCACTAAAAAACCAATGATGCTTCCAAGGTCGACACGGAGCTCATTCAAATTCGGATGTTCCATCAATTCTGAGAACGTCCACGCTCCGCCTTTCTCCTGCATCGTCTGAAGTAATAACAACGTCCCCGGCAACACTTTCGATTGAATCAAATGTTCCATGCCAATGACGACAAGGTGGATGCGCTGTTCAAGCGATTCTTGTCCTCCGACCAATTCATCGTGCAGCTTATAAATCTCGAGGTCAATGGCTCGTACCTGTTCCCACAATACGATTTCCGGATGAATCCCCGCCTCAAGAATCGAGAGGCGTGCCAGGTGAGTGAGGGCATGATGAATCTGAGTGAAGGCGTCTTGGAACTCCCCTTCTAAAAATAGATAACGTCCGTCTTCAAACCGACGCAACAACTTTGCGAAAGAGATTGAGAGTTGTAAACGTTGTTCCCGATTCGTTAAATTACGGTTGCGCTGTCGTAACTCTAAAATGTACTCATTTCGTTCGAACAAGACGATTCCGTCTTCAATCCAATGAATGGCTCGCCGATTTTCATTCAAGACAATCCACCGATCCATCATCGAGTCACTGACTACGTGCAGGACAATTTTTTCTTGACCGACCTGATATTGTTTCACCGTCCAAAACGGTTCTGGTTTTGCTTCAATCACAATGAGCAGGCGATCCGACTGATCCGTCAACGGATCACGTGCCCGTTTTTTCTTCACCTCAATAATCCCGAGTGTCGTTTTTAATGCAGCATATTCTGAGTAAATGGTGCGAGTCGCATATTCCATCGTCATCTGGACCCCTTCTCTCCCAATCGCAAGTTGACTATATATATGACGATTGTCATTTTCGATACGAATCAAATTCGCCCTCTTTTCAAAAAACTCCTGCCGAAAAAGTGCAGGAACTTCTCACTCGTTTGAAGATGAGCTATGATAGAGACAGACTATTGGAGGGATTCACTCATGAAAAAACGGGGGAACAAAATCAACCGCGCACGTAATATAGCATTACTTCTTATCTTCGGCGGGATCGGTGTCATGTATCTCGGTCTTCTCGCAAAATCCATCACCTGGCTCATGATTATTTTCATGCTTCTTGGATTTGTCATGGTACTTGCGAGCTCTGCTCTTTACTTCATCGTCGGGATGGCCTCGACAAAAGCCATCATCGTGACTTGTCCGAACTGTGAAAAAGAGACGAAGATGCTCGGACGCGTCGACTTATGTATGCACTGCGACGAGCCGCTCACAATCGACCGTTCACTCGAAGGAAAAGAATTCGATGAGAAATATAACAAACGTCAGTCACAACAAACGGACTAACACAAAAAACCACATCCGAGCCGTCGGATGTGGTTTTTTAATGTGTTTGCGATTGTTCAGACTGACAAGACGGGCACGTTCCGTACACTTCAAGACGGTGACGATCAACTTTGAATCCAGTCAATTGTGATGCAACCGATTCGATTTCATCTAATACAGGATAGTTAAAGTCGACGACTTTTCCACACGTATCACAGATGATGTGATAGTGCTTCGACGTCACAAAGTCAAAACGACTCGAGGCGTCCCCATAGTTCATCTCTTGAACGAGGCCCACCTCTTTAAAAACGCGCAAGTTGTTATATACAGTGGCCACACTCATATTTGGAAACCGTGCGGCAAGTGCCTTATAAATGTCATCCGCTGTCGGGTGACTATGCTCCGTGACGAGGTACTCCAAAATGGCCTGGCGCTGAGGCGTCATTCTGACTCCATGTTCCCGGAGCGACTGAACAGCATGGTCAAGCATTTCGCTTCCCACGTCAATCCCTCATTTCTTCTATAAAATTCATGCGAAATAGTTTTGAACATTAACTTATTTCTTACATAGTAATCTTTATAAATAGTGTACTGATTTCTCAACTACTCGTCAAACACTGAGCTTATGCGGTTGACGGCTATGATACAATAAGTGCGAATTTGAATAAGGAGGCAATACATATGACTACTTCATCAAATCGTCAGTCATCCGATGCATTATACCAAGATGCACTCACTCACATCGTCGGAGGTGTCAACAGTCCATCTCGCTCATTTAAAGCAGTTGGTGGCGGCGCCCCTGTTTATATGGAACGCGGCGAAGGCGCCTATTTCTATGATGTAGACGGGAATCGCTACATCGATTATTTGGCGGCATATGGTCCAATCATTACCGGCCATGCCCATCCACACATTCATGAAGCGCTTATGAACGCTTCTTCAAAAGGTTTATTATACGGGACACCACACCGTCTCGAGGTTGAATTTGCGAAGAAACTAAAACAAGCCATCCCTTCGATGGATAAGGTACGATTCACCAACTCCGGAACAGAAGCCGTCATGACGACGGTACGAGTCGCCCGTGCTTACACTGGTCGTGAACTTGTTGTGAAATTCAGCGGTTGTTACCACGGACATTCGGATCTCATGCTGATTGCAGCAGGTAGTGGTCCAGCGACGCTCGGTTCTCCGGACTCTGCAGGTGTAACAAAAGCCACTGCCAAAGAAGTCATCACCGTCCCGTTCAACGACGTCGAAGCGTATCGCGAGATGATGAAAGAATGGGGAGACCAGGTCGCTTGTGTGCTCGTCGAACCGATTGTCGGGAACTTCGGAATCGTTGAACCGAAGCCAGGTTTCCTCCAAGCTGTCAACGACATCACACATGAACACGGCGCACTCGTCATCTATGATGAAGTCATCACGGCGTTCCGTTTCACATACGGAAGTGCCCAACAAGTGTATGGCATCGAACCAGATATGACGGCACTTGGTAAAATCATCGGTGGTGGTCTACCGATCGGCGCTTACGGCGGGAAGGCTGAAATCATGGAGACGGTCGCCCCACTCGGACCTGCATATCAAGCCGGCACGATGGCCGGTAACCCGGCCTCGATGGCGACAGGAATCGCTTGCCTGGAAGTGCTCGAGCAACCTGGTGTCTATGAGAAATTAGACGCACTCGGTGCGAAACTGGAAGCCGGCATCCGCGAGGCGGCAGAAAAGCATGATGTCACGATCACGCTCAACCGCTTAAAAGGTGCCCTTACCGTTTACTTCACGGATGAAATCGTCACCGACTATGAAGGTGCGGAAAAGTCAGATGGTGAGAAGTTCGGACGCTTCTTCAAGTTGATGCTTGAGAATGGCGTGAACTTGGCTCCATCAAAATATGAAGCCTGGTTCTTGACGACAGAGCATACGGAACAAGATATCGAAGAGACAATCGAAGCGGTCAATCGCTCGTTTGCCCAATTGTAAGAAGGAGATGCGCAAGCATCTCTTTTTTTCGTCTAAAAGGGGACATCTTCAAAAAAAGTGTCTCTTTTTACTGAGTACCGTCCCCCATTACAGTAGAACCAAGGAGGTGCTCACCATATGAAATTTAATGATTTTCCATTAAATGTCCGCTTACGACTCGTTTGCGGATTTTGCATTCGAATCGTCGGATCAGCCATTTTCCCATTCATGGCACTCTATTTCTCAGAAGAGTTGGGGAAAGTGCCAGCCGGTATCATCATGACCTCATTCGTTATCGTCGGTTACTTGACCGGTCTATTCGGTGGATACTTTTCCGATCGGTTCAATCGGAAGGTTGTCTTACAGATTGGTCAGGTGATTCAAATCATCTGTTTTCTTGGGATGACCATCGCGATTCACCCATCGAATAACTGGGCACTCATCGTTGCCATCCTCTACTTCGGACATGCCATTTCGAACGGATTGAACTATCCGGCACTTGAGGCGATTGTCATCGATTCTATGGAAGAATCAAATCGAAAAGCCATCTACGTGTATGACTACTGGCTCGTCAATTTAGCGATTGCCGGAGGCGTCATGCTCGGCGGCGCCTTTTATCGCGACCATCGTTTCGCTCTCTTTATCGGTATGACGGTCATTCTCACTGTGACCACAATCATTCTTCAACGTTTCTTGGTCGACACATATACTGGCAACCGCTCAACACCGTCAAACCCGATTCATGGTGTCATCGAAAACTATAAAATCGCGTTACGCGACCGCCGATGGATCACATTCGTATTTGGAAGTATGCTCGTCTTTTCGACCGAGTTTCATATGGCGAACTATATCGGTGTTCATTTAGCAGAGTCATTCGAAAGTCGTCAAATTCTCGGAATACCTGTTGATGGGGTTCGCATGATGGCGTTTATGCAACTAGAGAATACCTTGCTCGTCGTCGCCATCACGTTTGCGGTTACTGCGTTCGTCAAACGTTTCAAAGAGAAGACCATATTTTTCATTGGTTTATCGTTATATATCACAGCATACGCCGCCATTACCTCGATGAACTCCTTTATCGTCCTGACCGTACTCGCGATTATCTTCACAATTGGCGAACTCCTCTACTCGCCGATTCGACAAGTGAAACAGGTTGACCTCCTCGACCCTAAACGCCGTGCCTCTTATCTTGCATTCGGCGGCCTCACGTTCCACGGAGCCAAATTGGTTGCCGCGGCAGGCATTGTCGTCGGCGCGTTCATCGGTCCGGTCTTGATGAGCGGTTACATGTTCGTCTTCGGTGCCCTCGGTGCTTACTTGTATTATGTATCGCTCTATAAGATGCAACCTGCTCGCCAACTCGCTGCTTGACGTTTAACATGAAGACAAAACGGTAAAACAGTACGATGAAGGAGGCGAAGTACTTGCCTGCGATTGTTTTATTTGATGGCGATTGCAACTTCTGTGATGCCAGTGTCCAGTTCATCATTCGTCATGATCGACACGCCTCGATTCACTTTGCTTCGCTCCAAAGCGAGGTCGGTCAGTCGCTCCGAACACGACACCGGATCCCGGAATCAGTCGACAGCATCGTCTATATTGAGGAAGGGGTTCCTTACTTAAAATCAGACGCTGCGATTCGAATTGCCGAACACCTTGATGGCCGTTGGCGCCTGCTTCGACTCATTCGTTTCATACCTAGACCGATTCGTGATCATGGATATGCGTTATTCGCCAAACATCGGACACGTCTATTTGGGAAAAAGGAAGTGTGCACACTCCCTTCCCCGGATGTTCGTAAACGATTTTTAGACCGCTAAAAAAGTCGAGCCCATAGGACTCGACTTTTTTTTTATTATTCGACTACGGCTAAATCTTGAATCATATACAGGTCATAATACGCCCCGCGACGACGCATCAACTCTTCATGCGTTCCCGTCTCCATGATTTGACCGTTATCCACGACGACGATTTGATCGGCGTCCGTTATGGTCGACAAGCGGTGGGCAACGATTAACGTCGTCCGTCCTTTCGTCAGACGGGCCAGCGAGTCTTGAATCATCGCTTCACTTTCTAAATCAAGCGCACTCGTCGCCTCGTCTAAAATCAAGATCGGTGGATTCTTCAAGAAGACGCGTGCAATCGCAAGCCGCTGCTTCTGTCCACCAGACAGTTTGACACCTTTCTCCCCGACCGGTGTCGCATATCCGTCCTGTAGTTTCGAGATGAACTCATGGGCGTTCGCTGCCTTGGCCGCCGCGATGACTTCCTCATCCGTTGCATCCGGTTTTCCCATCCGAATATTCATGGCAACCGATTCGCTGAAGAGGACCGAATCCTGCATGACCATCCCAATCTGGTCGCGGAGTGCACGTAATTTGAAATCACGCACATCGATGCCGTCGATTTTGATGCTTCCATCCGTCACGTCATAGAAACGCGGAATCAAACTGACGAGTGTCGATTTCCCTCCACCGGACATTCCGACAAACGCCACGCGTTCCCCGGAGCGGATTTGAAGGTTCACATCGTTCAACGCTCGTGTCCCGTCCTGTTCATACGAAAAACTCACATGCTCAAGGTCGATTTTACCCGCTGTCGACAACGGGACGAACCCGTTCGGTTTCTCCTCGATATCATATGTCTCATCCAAGAACTCAAAGACACGGTCCATCGAAGCGACCGACTGCGTGAGTGTCGTCGCCGAGTTGACGAGACGACCGAGCGGCGCATAGAGTCGGTCGATATACGCGATGAACGCGACAAGCGTCCCGAGCGATACCGCTTCTTGAATGACGAGCCACGAT
Source organism: Exiguobacterium sp. s123 (assembly GCF_018617075.1). GTDB lineage: Bacteria > Bacillota > Bacilli > Exiguobacteriales > Exiguobacteriaceae > Exiguobacterium > Exiguobacterium profundum. Next base: position 7,651 of record NZ_JACSJL010000006.1, read on the forward strand.
GCCGTCGTGAAGATGAGGATCGGCGCGATGTCAGTGATGGTCGATACGACGACATACGTCTTGGCGTTCCAACTCGTATGTTTGAGTGCCGCGTTCAAGAAGCCACCGTTCTGTTGTTCAAATGCCTTATTCTCATATGGCTCTAGCGCAAAACTCCGAATGACCGCCATCCCGTTGACGCGCTCTGTCAAATGCCCTTGTAGGTCAGCGAGTGCCGCCGACCGTTCACGCGTCAAACGACGCAACCGTCCATAGAAATAGCGGACTGCGATCGCGTAAAACGGAAGTGGTAAAATCGCAATCAGCGTGAGTTGCGGGTCAATCGTATACATGATCCCGATGGCGATAAGAATGGTGATCATGTCGAGCCAAATATTCATCAGACCGGTGATGACGAAGTCTTTCGTCTGTTCGACGTCGTTGATAATCCGTGAAATGATTTGTCCCGTCTTATTGTTTGAATAATAGCGGAGTGACAACTTCTGGACGTGGTCGAATAACCGGTTCCGCACATCGAACAAGACACGCGTCGCGGCCCACTGCGCCAAATATTGACGCAAATACTCGATCGGCGGCTTGAGGACCAGGAAGACGAAGAAAACGATGCTGAATAACCAGACGAGCGTCGTGTAGTCCTGCTTCGGCGCATCATCCGTCAAATAGTTATCGATGACATATCTATAAAGTAACGGTAATCCGAGCGGGATGGAAAACTTCAAAATCCCGACGAAAATGGTGAGGGCAATCTGTTTCTTATACGGACGAACAAACTGCAAATAACGTTTAATACTACCCATAATGCCTCCTGACTTAAGAAAAAAAGCGGAGATGAGGAATCATCTCCGATAACGTGCTTCGTATTCGCGATACCATTCATCGACGAATGTTGGGTTGAACGGCCCTTTCCGTCCTCGAATCCAGTTGATCAGTTCTTGCACGTTCTGCTTCAAGATTCGATCAATCGCTTTCGGATAATTCATCTCGCGACGATGCCGCTCATATTCATCTTCATCTAAAATCGTATACGACATATCCGGGAACACCTTGATGTCCAAATCGTAATCGATGTATTTGATGGCACGTTCATCCCCATCAAATGTAGTCGGCGAACCTAGATTACAGTAGTAGTAAATCCCGTCTTCGCGAATCATACAGATGACATTGAACCAATACTCAGATGAAAAGTAGCAAATTGCCGGCTCTCGCGTTCTCCATTGCCGACCGTCTGACTCGCTGACCATGATGCGGTCATTGAATCCGATCATATCCGTTTTTGACGACTGAAGGACGAGCGTTTCTTCCCAAACGCGATGCAAAGTTCCGTTGTGCTTGTAGCTCTGTATCTCGATTTTGCTACCTGCTTTGGGAAATAAGCTCATAAGCTCCTCCTTTCCGCTATGATGCTATACAATTCTCATATTTAATTATAGCGACTTTCAGAACCAATGAAAAAGGAAATCTCTTATTTTCATGAATTTAGTGTTTTTTGGAAGGCCCGCGCCCGTTCTTGGAACATCGGCCGAAGCACGAAATACTCGACGAGTATGTTCGGAACATAGCTATCGAACGTTACTTCATCGATCATGACCGCCTTACCATCACGCGACTCAACCCGATGCACGTGTGTGAACCGCTTGAACGGAAACGGTAACGTCTTTCCTTGATCGCAGAATGCCTGGTTCCCCACAACGGTGATGGCACTGGTCCATGGCAGTTCCACCGGACCGACCCCAACGAACAACTTCACTTCATTCCCTTCGACCGAGGCGCCGTCCCCCTCTAAGCGTACTTTAGGAAACTTTGTCAGCTTCGTCAAAAGCGAGGCATCCTGTAACAAATCCCAAAGCACATCTACCGTCGTATCATATGTCGACTCTACCTCAAATCGTCTCACGTTCGTCACCTACCAATCGTTCTAATTTTTGTTGAGCAACAGAAACCGTCTTCACCTCGCGTTCCGAAGCGTCTAGCCAGACGACGTCATCCGTCGGAAGCGTATCGACACGATATAAATCGATATACCAAACGATATGAGAGAAGACATGCTTCACTTGCCCGAGATACGTTCCGTTAAGTTGTTCCCCCGTTCCTCGATCCATAAGCGGATATTGCCACATCCCAGCGAGCAACCCTTTGTCCGGTCGTTGTTCATATGCGATTTTTCCGTCTTTCTCGATGCATAGCGCGTCATACATTTCGACACGTGCTGCTCCCTTCTTCGTTTTGACCGGTAGCTCATCTTGTACATGATGCGCATATGCATAACAAGTGTCTTGCACGGGACAGAGCGAGCACATCGGATTTTTCGGTGTGCAGACCGTAGCACCCAACTCCATCACTCCCTCGTTAAAATCGGATGCGTGAGTCGGGTCCATCAATCGACGAACGACTTGTTCGAAGATTTTGCGTGTCTTCGGCAGTGCGATGTCGTCATAGATTCCGAATTGACGGGACATCACGCGCATGACGTTTCCATCCACAGCCGGCTCCGGTTGGTTGTAGGCAATCGACAGTACGGCTCCCGTCGTATACGGTCCGACCCCTTTTAGTTTCTCGAAACGTTCTTTCTCCTCCGGGACGATTCCCTCGTAAACAGAAGCGACTTCTTTGACCGCTTCATGTAAGTTCCGGACGCGAGAGTAGTACCCGAGCCCTTCCCAATACTTTACGACCTCATCCGTGTCAGCAGCTGCGAGATCTTCGAGCGTCGGAAAGCGTTCCATGAACCGGTTGTAATATGGGATGACCGTATCGACTCGTGTCTGTTGCAACATCACTTCACTCACCCACACGCGATAAGGATTTTTCGCATGACGCCAAGGTAAATCACGCTTTTCGCGATTGAACCAGGTGACGAGTTCCTCGTTAAAATGATGAATATTATAATTTGTGAACAATTTATCAAGATTAAGCATTGTGTTTCCCCTCGTTTTAAAAATATTGTATGATAAATAGGAATAGATGACGTAATTCTTTCATTATTGATGGAGGTGCTGACGCACATTGGATACTGCGACACACATTGGTATGGGACTTGGATTAAGTGCCATCGCGACGCTCAGCCCGGAAGTGTCAGGTGATGCACAACTGTTTTTAGCCATGACAGCCACGGCTCTCGTCGGCTCACATGCACCAGACTTCGACACCGTCTTTAAGTTAAAAGGAAATAGTACGTATTTACGCCAACATCGTGGTCGTTCACATGGAATCACCGCGCTTCTTGCTTGGCCAATCATCGTCAGCGCCGTCATCGGGACGGTCCTCGGCGTCAATCCTGCCTCTCTATGGGTCATGGCACAAATCGCCGTGTTGCTCCATGTCACGGTCGACTTGTTCAATGCCTACGGGACGCAAGCGCTACAACCTTTTTCGAAAAAATGGATCGGCTGGGGCGTGATCGGGACGTTTGATCCGTACTTGTTCTCCGCTTATTACGGTGCATATGCATTATGGATGATAACGGGTGCGACTGTCCCTATTTTTGCACTGCTTATTGCGCTTGTCATCAGTTACTATGCCATTCAGTTTAAATTACGTAACCGTGCGCTCGCTACCGTGGCGAGACACTTTGCAGGGGCACATGAATTGTTCATCTCACCAGGAATCGGTTGGGATGACTGGCATGTCGCCGTCCGTTTCCGCGATGGTCTCGGAGCCGTAAAAGTAAAAAAAGGCAAAGTCATCGAATGCGGTCGCTTCCGCGACAAACCGATGCCAGGAGAAGAAGACCTCCATTTCGTAGAGGCTCGGAAAAATGCTGACTTACAGGCGTTCCTCGAATTTTCTAAAATTCACACGTACACCGTGACACGCCATAACGGGATGATCGAATACCGCTTCACAAACTTGCGTTATTTCTCTAAAAACATGTATCCGTTTGTTGCCGTCGTTATCGTCGACGAGCAGACGAATGACGTGTTGTCATCGTTTACAGGTTGGGTGTTTAGTGAAGACAGCCTTCAGAAAAAATTGGTATACGAACAATAAAAAGTCGCTCAGATGAGCGACTTTTCTTATGCTTCCGATTCAGTGAATTGGAGCTCGAACTCGAATTTGACTTTCTTATCGACGAGGACACCACCCGCCTCAAGCGCTTGGTTCCACGTTAATCCATAGTCCTCACGGTTGAGCGACCCTTCTCCGGAGAAGGCGTGTTTCGTATTGCCCCATGGGTCTTTTGCGCTTCCCTCATACTCCACTTCAAACGTCTCTTCCCGAGTCGTTCCTCGAATCGTTAAATCCCCTGTCAATTCGAATTCTCCGCCTCCTTTTGAACGGAAAGAAGTGGAATGAAAGACGAGATGCGGATGTTCCTCGGCATTGAAGAAATCGCCTGAACGGAGGTGATTATCCCGATCCGTGTTGTTGGTGTCGATCGATGCTGCCTGAATCGTCACTTTCACACTCGCATTCGCTAAATCGCTCGGCTCACCGTTCGCCTTAATATCAAATTCTTTGAACTCGCCCTTCACCTTGGAAATCATCATGTGCTTGACCGTGAACGTGATCGAACTATGCGCCGGGTCAATCTGATATGTCTTAGCCATCGTGACTCACTCCTTATGGATGAATTAATGTGTACAATCTAGTCATTTCCACAAATCTTGAGTTCAAAACGTCTTTACAAAAGATTGACAAATTATTGTCAAAAAATTTTGACTTTTATCACATCATACCGTTACGATCAAAAAAAGGGAGTCGTTCGCTTACTGCTAAATGTAAGCGCATACATAACTCCTTTATCTCGTATGAAAAGGGAGGAACGATCATGATTTATGAAGTACCGAACTCAGCAGGAACGAAAGTACAGTTTAAGGACCGTTATGAGAACTACATTAACGGAAAGTGGACCGCACCGGCTGGTGGAGAATACTTTGAAAACACATCTCCTGTAAATGGGAAAGTATTATGTGAAGTCGCCCGCTCAACGAAAGAGGATATTGAACTTGCTTTGGATGCCGCTCATGCAGCCAAAGACGATTGGGGCAAAACGTCTGTCACGGAACGTTCTGTCATCTTGAATAAAATTGCAGACCGCATGGAAGAGAACCTCGAAATGCTCGCCTACGCGGAAACATGGGAAAATGGGAAGGCCGTTCGGGAAACGCTCAACGCTGACCTTCCGCTCGCCATCGACCACTTCCGTTACTTCGCAGGGGTCATCCGCTCACAAGAAGGTGGCATCAGTGAACTCGACCATGATACGGTCGCCTATCATTTCCATGAGCCGCTCGGTGTCGTCGCTCAAATCATTCCGTGGAACTTCCCGATTTTGATGGCGGTGTGGAAACTCGCGCCGGCACTCGCTGCCGGAAACTGTGTCGTCTTAAAACCGGCAGAACAAACCCCTTCTTCAATCATGGTTCTCATGGAACTCATCGAAGATTTATTACCACCTGGTGTCATCAATATCGTGAACGGTTTCGGTCTCGAAGCAGGAAAACCGCTCGCATCGAGTGACCGTGTCGATAAAGTCGCCTTCACGGGTGAGACGACAACGGGTCGCCTCATTATGCAATACGCTTCTCAAAACATCATCCCTGTCACGCTTGAGCTTGGTGGAAAGTCACCAAACATCTTCTTTGCCGACATCATGGACGCGGATGACGATTTCTTTGATAAAGCGATTGAAGGTCTCGTCATGTTCGCCTTGAACCAAGGGGAAGTCTGTACGTGCCCATCTCGCGCCTTGATTCAAGAGTCGATTTATGACAAGTTCATGGAACGCGTGCTAGAACGCGTCAAAGCAATCAAGCTCGGCAACCCACTCGATGCCGATGTCATGATGGGTGCACAAGCGTCGAACGAACAGATGGAGAAAATCCTGTCTTATCTCCAAATCGGGAAAGACGAGGGCGCAGAATGCCTAATCGGTGGAGAGCGCAACATGATGGACGGAGAGCTCGCGGATGGGTATTACATTCAACCGACGATCTTCAAAGGCCATAACAAGATGCGAATCTTCCAAGAAGAGATTTTTGGACCGGTCTTATCCGTCACGACGTTCAAAGACGATGCGGAGGCACTCGCCATCGCGAACGATACGCTTTACGGACTCGGGGCAGGCGTGTGGACAAGAGACATGAACCGTGCATATCGCTTCGGTCGTGAAATTCAAGCAGGACGTGTCTGGATCAACTGTTACCACTCCTATCCGGCACATGCTGCATTCGGTGGTTACAAAATGTCTGGGATTGGACGTGAGAACCATAAGATGATGCTCGGTCACTATCAGCGTACGAAAAACATGCTCGTCAGCTACAGCGAACAAAAACTCGGGTTCTTCTAAGATGGTGAGACGAGTCGAGGCCACCCCCGCCGCGCTCGAACTCATCGAACGTCTCAAATCGAAACACGGTCCCCTCCTCTTTCATCAGTCAGGAGGATGTTGTGACGGGAGTTCTCCCATGTGCTTCCCACGTGACGAGTTCATGGTGGGCGACCACGACGTTCTTCTCGGTGAAATCGGCGAGACGCCCTTCTATATCCATGAGAAACAGTATGATTATTGGAAACATACACAACTAATCATCGATGTGGTCGATGGTCGGGGTGGTATGTTTTCACTCGAAGGTGTCGAAGGGAAACGATTTTTAGGACGTTCTCGAGTCTTTACAAAAGAAGAGCGTGAGGCGCTGAAGCATGAAACCTAAGCAAAAGGACCCATTTCGATGGGTCCTTTATGATGTAGAAAACGATTATCCTCGATTGTAAAAAATATACATATGAATCATCTCGCTTCTTGTATAGTGGATACAAAGGGAGGGATTTGATGGCTTCACTACTAACAGAATTGTTCGAAGGTATTTTCGTCACCTTGATCAGCATATTCGCACCCATATTTCTCGTCCTCACACTCATCATCATCTATAAGGTCAAACGTTATCAAAACAGTCAATATTCTCAACAAACTCGACATTCTTACTTCAAAGTGGTTCAAGACACCGGTCTATTCGGAGAGTATCTATGTGTGGCGGAGATTGAGTCAAAGTTCTTTCAACCGTTGATTTTGACAAACCTGTATCTCCCCCATCCTTCTAAAAAAGATCGAACCACTGAGATCGATGTCATTCTGATCAACCAATCCGGGGTACATGTCATCGAATCTAAAAACTATAGCGGTTGGATATTCGGTCGGGCACGTGACCGATACTGGACACAGACACTCCCCCGCCGTAAAAAGCATCGTTTCTTCAATCCGATCAAACAAAATGAATTACATCCCAAAGCCATCGAGCAAGTGCTTGGAGTGGACCGAACCCATCTCCACTCATGGATTGTATTCAGCAATCGTTCGACGCTCAAACAAATCGAATCTGCCGAGGTCCCTGTGCTCAATCGCCAACAGTGGATCAAAGAGCTGATCACCTACCAAGATTTTATTTTCGATCTCGATGAGCAAGTCCGCCTGTACGAAATCTTACACTCCTTCACACAAGTCGACACGACTGTCACCTTGAAACATATCGAAGACATCAAATCGACAATCAAGCAGTAAACAAACATCCCCGTACTCAGATGAGCGCGGGGATGTTTCGTCATTTACTCTGCATTTTAAAGCGTAAATACAATTCGTTATAGTAAGCGTTCATGCGCTTCCCTAGGTTTTCATACACTTCAAGGTCCTGTGTCACTTCACGAGACGGGTAGAATCGTTCATCCGATGTGACTTCTTCATCCAAGAATTCGAGAGCCGCTTCGTTCGGTGTTGAGTATCCGACATAATCCGTGTTACGTGCCGCAATCTCAGCATCTAACATAAAGTCGATGAACTGATGTGCCCCGTCCACGTTTTTTGCCGTACTTGGGATGACGAGGTTATCAAACCAGAGATTCGTGCCTTCTTCCGGAATGACATACGTCAGTTCTTCGTTCTCATACATGATTTCTGACGCATCCCCGGACCAGACGACGGCTGCCGCTGCTTCACGGTTCGCCATCAGCATTTTGATTTCGTCTCCGACAATCGCTTTGATGTTCGGCCAAAGCGTCGTTAACTTTTCTTCCGCCTCAATCAACTCATCTTTATTCGTCGTGTTGAGGGAGTACCCAAGCGAGTTCAGGCCGAAGCCCATCACTTCACGTGTCCCGTCCGCAAGGAGAATGTCGTTCTCGAGCGGCATTTCCCAAAGATCGTTCCATGATGTGATCTCACCATCGACTAGTTCAGGATTGTAGACGATCCCGACCGTACCCCAGAAATAAGGGACCGAGTACTTGTTACCCGGGTCGAACGATTTATCGAGGAAACGCGGATCGATGTTATCAAAGTTTTCGAGTTTATCGTAATCGATCGGAAGAAGGAGGTTCTCCTCTCTCATCTTACTGATCGCATAATCGGATGGAACGGCGACATCAAAGGCCGTACCGCCTTGCTCAATTTTCGTAAGCATCGCTTCGTTCGAGTCGAACGTTTGATAAACGACCTTCAACCCGCTCTGCTCTTCGAACTCACCGATCAAGTCCTCATCGATATAATCTCCCCAGTTGTAGACGACCAGTGTGTTGTCGCCGCCGAATCCTTGCGCAGCATTCAGTTGCTGAATCCAAAGAAGGAGACCAAAGCTGACAATCAATGGCACAGCCAACATGATGACTAGTTTTTTCATCGTCTAACCTCCTTTGACCCTCGTTGCGCCAACACATAATATCCGATGACAAGTATGAGCGTGAAGAGGAACAGAATCGCAGACAACGCATTGATTTCAAGCGAGATACCTTGACGTGCCCGCGAATAGACTTCTACGGCGAGGGTCGTGAAGCCGTTCCCTGTCACGAAGAATGTGACAGCAAAGTCATCTAACGAATAGGTGAGTGCCGTGAAGAAACCGGCAAATACCCCTGGCGTGATATATGGCAGAATGACTTTCGTCAATACGTCCCACGTGCTGGCACCTAGGTCACGTGACGCATCAATCAACGTCGGACTCATCTCTTGAAGTTTTGGCAACACCAAGATGACGACAATCGGAACCGAGAAGGCGATGTGCGACAAGAGAACCGAATAAAAGCCTAACTGAATCCCTAGCATCGTGAAGAGGATCAAGAAGGAGGCCCCGATGATGACGTCCGGGCTCACGATCAAGACGTTGTTCAATGATAAGAGGGACGTCTTCGTATACTTTTGTTTCGCCGTATAGATGGCGAGTGCCCCGATGACACCGAGCACGGTCGAAATCGTCGCCGAGAGCAGCGCGATGACAATCGTATTCAAGACGATGACGAGAAGTCTCGTGTCCGTGAAGAGCGACTTGTACCATTCGAGGGTGAACCCTTCGAAGTTACTCATCGTTCCGCCACTGTTGAACGAGTAGAAGACCAAATATAGAATTGGCGCATACAAGATGAAGAACACGGCCGCCAAGTATAGATTTGATAATTTGAATCGTTTACGTTTCATCGACGAACCGCTCCTTTCGCACCCCAGTCACGTGTGACGACCATGACAAGAACCATCGCCAAGATGAGGAAGACGGCAATCGTCGAGCCCATCCCCCAGTTTTGCGTGACAAGGAATTGTTGTTCAATCGCTGTACCGAGTGTGATGACTCGGTTCCCGGCGATGAGTCGGGTGATCATGAAGAGCGATAATGCCGGAATAAAGACGATTTGAATCCCCGATTTGACACCGTCAAGCGTCAACGGGAAGATGACACGTCGGAATGTCGTCCAGTTCGATGCACCTAAATCACGGGATGCGTAGACGAGTGATGGCGGTAACTTCTCAATGGCGTTGTAAATCGGCAAAATCATGAACGGGATGAAGATGTATACAGAAACAAAGACGAAACTGAAATCGGTGAATAGAATCTGTTTCGTCCCAATACCGATGGCTTCTAAAAATTGATTCGTAATCCCGTACGTTCCAAAAATACCAAGGAACGCATACGCCTTTAACAACAAGTTAATCCATGACGGCAGCAAGATGAGCAAGAGCCAAAGCTGTTTATGCTTCGTCTTCGTCAACAAGTATGCCGTCGGATACCCGACGAGTAACGAGAAGAACGTAATGAGAAACGCATACCAGAACGACGAGAGCGTCATCGACAAATACGTCGACGTGAAGAACGTCTGATAGTTTTCTAAACTCAAATTCCCATCGATATCAAAAAAGGAATAATAGACGACGAGGACGAGTGGTGCGATGACGAACAAGGCGATCCAAATCCAATAGGTCGTCAAATATACCGTCTTTGCGGTCTGATTAGTTTGATTCATGAGGGACCTCCTCGTAGGATTCGAGACGACGGTCAAATTCTTCTTCTGTTTCACCTAGTCGCATGACGTGAATCGCTTCTTCGTCAAACGTCAATCCGATTTTTGATCCGACGATTGATTTCTTCGTCGAGTGGACGAGCCATTCGTTTCCTTCTTGGTCATAACAGCAAATCTCGTAGTGGACACCTCGGAACAATTGAGAATCGACGTCGACAACGAGTTTCGCTGCATCGACCGATGTCATCTCTAAGTCTTCCGGACGAATGATGACCTCAACTTTTTCATTGCGGTCAAATCCTTGGTCGACACAGTCAAACGTTTTACCAGCAAACGTGACGACATTGTCTTCCGGCATGACACCCGGCACGATATTGGATTCACCGATAAAGTCTGCGACGAAACGGTTGATCGGTTCATCATAAATATCAGTCGGTGTCCCACTCTGAACAATTTTCCCGTTGTTCATGACGAAAATCTCATCCGACATGGCGAGCGCCTCTTCTTGGTCGTGTGTGACAAAAATGAAGGTGATGCCAAGACGTTGCTGTAACTCACGAAGTTCATATTGCATCTCCGTACGAAGTTTCAAGTCTAAGGCAGAGAGCGGTTCATCGAGGAGAATGACCTCCGGCTCATTTACGATTGCGCGGGCGATGGCGACACGTTGGCGCTGTCCACCTGACATCTCATCGATTTCGCGCGAGCCGTATCCTTCTAAGTTAACAAACTTGAGAGCCTGCTCCACTTTCGCTTTCACATCTGCTTCTTTCAATTTTTTAATGCGGAGACCGAATGCGACATTCTCAAATACGTTTAAATGAGGAAACAGCGCATAATCTTGGAACACGGTGTTCACTTGTCGTTTGTTGGCCGGCACATCGTTGATCCGCTTCCCGCTGAAGTGAATATCTCCTTCGGTCGCATCGGTAAATCCAGCGATGAGACGCAAAATCGTCGTCTTCCCACATCCCGATGGACCGAGAAGCGTATAAAACTTCCCACGCTCAATCTCAAAACTGATATCTTCAAGGACGACTGTATCGTCGTAACGCTTTGACACGTGGTCAAAACGAATAATTGTCTCTGCATTCATGCTGTTTCCTCCTCTGTTGACTTATAAATATGAATGGGTCGCGACGATGAGACATTCGCTCTCCCCGTCGTTGTCGTTGACGAGTTGATGCGAATCCGAGGCGACATAATAAAGGGTTTCCCCTGTCTTGGCAAAATATGTGTGGTTCCCTAATTTCAAGGCGATTTTGCCGGACAAGACGTATACGAGCGTCTCCGAACGCGAAGGCTCATATTGTTTGAACTCTCCATGTTTGAAAAATGTGACAAGGATGGGCTCCATCTCTTTTTCATTCGATTCCGGGATGAGCCATTCTGTCCGATATTTGCGTTCTTCATCCGTATAGATGGTGCGATCGTCAACGGTGTACACCACTTTTTGATTCAACTCTTCATCAAAAAACTCTTTCGGGGAACTCCCGAGGACATTCAATAAATCGAATAACGTTTCTAGTGAGGGAGAGCTTAAATCCCGCTCGATTTGAGAAATATAGCCTTTACTCAAATCGGTACGTTCCGCCAGCTCCTCTTGGGTCAATCCTTTTTTGATCCGGAGCCGCTTAATGTTTTGACCTACTTCCAACGACTGAACGCCTCCTTCGTGTTTAGTGAAACATGAGTTCAACTAAAGAAAGTTTATCTATACTATACTTTAAAACAAACTATTAGCGACCTTCATTATAACGAATTGTTGACGAATTGCAATAAAAAAAGTCACGCCCTAAGGACGTGACTCAGTGTAAATTCCGTTCAGACATCAAATGCTTGAACTTTTCGTTTTTCGTTTGGAACAAATGGAGCTGTGCCCCATATGCATCGATCTGTTGAATGACGTATTGGAATGCCTTTGCTTCTCCCGGATATGGTTCGCCCGCCTTGGCAAGTGAGGTCTCAAAATCTTCCCATAACACCTCAACCCACGTCACCGCTTCTGAATCGTTCAAGACGTCATTTTTCTCTTTTAGAACGATTGCAAGCCGTTCATATTGTTCGTTCCGGTTCATCGCTTCACCTCCGACAATTCTGAGAGCGGGATGGCCCGTTCTGTCATCTCGCCTTCAAACGTCCCCCAGCCCATGACGCCGTTGACGAATTTCAAGCGAAACGGACGGTCATTGTAATTGACGACATATGTTTCACCTGGACGAAACGATGATGGGTCAATCAAATAGCTTTCGGCAATCGCAATCCGTCGAAGGACGACTTCAATTTCGCTGACCATGCCCATCTGTTCAGCCTTTCGTTTCCGTTCATGTAATACTTGAATCTCTTGCTCTAACTCATATTTCGATAAGTCACTTAACCGCTTTTCCATATCGTTCACCTCGATGTAAGCGTATCAGATTTTACGAAAAAAGAAAAAGACGAGACTGAGTACGTGACTCAGTTCGCCTTGAAGTTGTAAAGTGGCTTGATGATTTGATCGATTTGAACGGCCGGTTCGATATAACGAACAATTTCTTTCATCGACTTATACACAAATGGTGATTCATCGATTGTCGATGGGCGAACTGATGTCGACCAGACACCTTCCATCGAACGTTTGAATTCTTTGAAATCGACGCGTTTCCGCGCGGCCGACCGAGACATGATCCGACCTGCGCCGTGTGGACCCGAGAAGTTCCAGTCTGGATTCCCTTTCCCCGTACAGATGAGCGAACCGTCTCGCATGTTCATCGGAATGATGACTCGCTCTCCTTCTTGAGCGGAGATGGCCCCTTTTCGCAGGATCATCGCATCATGATCGATATAGTTATGGACGGTGTCGAATTGATCGACGATGTTCCAATTCATCGCTTCGACAATCACATCCGTCATCGCACGACGGTTCGCCGCCGCATATTGTTGAGCGATGCGCACGTCATGCATGTAATCGTCCATATCCGTCCCCTCCACATAAGCCAGGTCTCGAAATGGTTTACGTGACGCCCGCTCTGTTTCCAGATAAGCCGAGATTTCGTGTTGTCGACCTAAGGCTTTCAAACGCTCAATTTCTTCTTTTACATCATGTGTTTCCATCATGTGTTGAATCGCTCGCTCCTGATAGTGATCGGCAATCTGCACCCCAAGATGGCGCGAACCGGAATGAATGACGAGAAACGTACGTCCCGAGTCATCTCGGTTCACTTCAATAAAGTGGTTCCCCGAGCCGAGCGACCCGACCGAGCGCAAGGCTCGGTCGAGTTTATACGGCGCTCGCACCTCTTCTAGTGGAAGTTCAGATGCGTATGGGTGAACCTTCTCCCGAATGTTCATTCCACTCGGTACGAGTTCACGAATGAGGTCATCGAGTCGTTGAAAATCGATTCGCTTGGCTTTGATTTCCGTACAAAGCATCCCACACCCTAAATCGACACCGACCAGGTTTGGCACGACTTTGTCTTGAATCGTCATCGTCGTTCCAACGACCGACCCTTTCCCCGCATGCATGTCCGGCATGATCCGAATCGATGCCCCTTGTGTGAACGGTTGGTCGAGCAATGTTTCAATTTGATTCCGCGTCATATCATCGATTCGTTCGTTGAACACTTTGGCGCGGTTATATTTCCCCTTGATTTCCATGTGACCTCCTTAACTGATCGCTTGTTGTTTACTCTGTAATTCATGCATTCGGGCATAGACACCGCCATACTCGATGAGTGACTGGTGGTTGCCTCGCTCAATGATTCGACCGTGGTCGAGAACGAGAATCTGGTCCGCTTCCCGAATCGTTGAAAGTCGGTGCGCGATGACAAATGTCGTCCGACCGTACGTGAGTGTTTTGAGCGCATCCTGAATCAATGCCTCCGTCTCCGAGTCGACGCTCGCTGTCGCTTCATCGAGGACGAGGATGGCCGGGTCAAAGACGAGGGCGCGTGCGAAACTGATCAACTGTCGTTCTCCACTCGAGAGTGAAGCTCCACGCTCAATCACCGGTTCATCGATGCCTTGCGGTAGCTGCTTCACGAAACGGTCTGCCCCGACGGCTGTGAGTGCTTTCCATACCTGTTCGTCCGTAATCGTCTCATCGCCAAGCGTGACGTTCGTGCGAATCGTTCCAGTGAATAGGAACGGGTCTTGTAAGACGATCCCGAGATGGTCTCGTACCGCCTGCGTCGGTAGTTTTGTCACGTCCATGCCATCGATTCGGAGGACTCCGGCGGATGGGTCATAGAAACGCATGAGCAAGTTCATGATTGAGCTCTTCCCGCTTCCCGTATGTCCAACGAGTGCGACCGTTTCACCAGGAGCGGCGTGTAGTTCAATCTGTTGCAACACCGGTTTCCCTGCTTCATAACTGAACGTGACATCATCAAAGACGACATCCCCTTTAAAGCGTGGAAGACGTTCCGATGAGACCGGTTCCCCTTTTTCGTCGAGCAGTTGGAACATCCGGTCGGCCGAGACGAGCGCTTGTTGGAGTGGTGACAATTGGTTCATGATTTGTGTCACTGGCTCAAAGATCCGCGAGACATAGTCGATATACGCGTACAGAATCCCAAGTGTCAGGACACTTCCCGTACCGAGCGTTTGAGCCCCGACAAACCAGATGAGTAAGGCGAGCGCCATGTTTCGGAAGAAGTTGACGAGGTTGTGGCTCATCAACGCATCCAATTTCAACAGTTTCCGTCTCGTTTGGAAGTTGTCGCTGTTCTTCTCATTGAACTCGTCATAAACGAGATTTTCGCGGACGTATGATTGAATGATTGGCATCGTTTGAATGCTCTCATTCAACTGCGCGTTCATATCCGCGACGAGTGCGCGGACACGGAAGTTATTTTTTGTCGAGAAACGTTGGAACAACTTAATCCAGACGATGACGACCGGGATGATAATGAGCGAGACGAGCCCTAGACGCACGTCTAGGAAGAACATCGCAATGAGTACCCCGATCATCATGACGACACTTTGGAAGACGCGAGCGAGCACTCCTAAATACAGGTCGCGTATCGTCTCTGTGTCATTCGTGACACGACTGACAATCTTCCCGATTGGTGTCTGGTCAAAATAGCGTACCGGAATCGTTTGAAGATGCTTCATCACGTCAAGACGCATCGTTTTGACGATTTTATGCGCCGATCGTTGTAGGAGCATCTGTTGTCCCCAGTTCAATCCGGCCGCAAATAGTAACAGGACGACGTACAATCCCGATAAGAGAAGGACAGCTCGTAAATCCGTCTGATAGAACTGGAACACGTCGGTCGACGAGAGCGAGACAATATTGTCATATGTCGCCGTTTCGTCCCCTCTTGAAATCGTCAGCACGTCGCCATCGACTTCACGGACGCCTCCGCTCATAATCGCCTCAGGTACGAGATAGTACCCATCGGTCGTTTGTACGATCGAGACCGGCTGAATCACCTCTTGGCCATCTAGTCTCGTTTCTTTCTCATACGAATCTCCATTAAAGGAAACACTACCGCCGGATTCGACTTGAACCCAGTCACGTTCGATGGCGACGATATGCTCATCGATAATGATTTTGGCGATATACGGCCCGGCAAGTTCTGCACCGACCGCTAAAAAGAGTAATGTCAGTCCGAGGAAGATGGAGCGCTTCACTTGATTGGCATAACCAACGAGTGAGCGGATCGTTTTCTTCCGGCGGACCGGATCTAATTCATATTGATCGATCATGAGAGATTCCCCCTTTCCCGGATTACTCCGTCTCTCCTTGTCGAATAAATTGTTCATAGTACCAACCGTGTCGTTCCATCAGTTGGTCGTGGGTGCCGCGCTCGGTAACTCGTCCATCTTGAAGGACGAGAATTTGGTCAGCATGTGCCACCGCAGAAAGACGGTGCGCCACGATAAAGGTCGTCTTCGCCTCACGGCTCGTGCGGACCGAATCGATTATGCGTGATTCCGTCTTCGCATCGACTGCTGAGAGCGAATCGTCAAGAAGCAGAATCTCAGGATTTTTCAGTAAGGCGCGTGCAATCGACAATCGTTGCTTTTGTCCACCTGACAGCATGACCCCTTGCTCCCCTACGACGGTATCGAGACCGTTCTCCAAGTGTTCGATGTCCGTATCGAACGCCGCGAGATGAATGGCTCTGTCGAGTGCTTCATCCGAAACATCATCCACTCCGAAACGAATGTTATCACGCACCGTTTTTGAGAATAGAAGATGCTCTTGTGACACATAGCCGCTCCAACCACGGACCGTTTCAAGTTTAATGTCCGAGATCGGCACCCCGTTCACGAGAAGGGAATCGTCAATCGGATACTCCCGGAGCAATTGACGTAACAACGTCGTCTTCCCAGCTCCAGTAGGTCCGACAATTCCAATCGTCTCACCACGCGAGACGTGCAGTACGATGTCCTCTAACGACTCCCGATTCGCGTTTGGATAACGGAATGAGAGCGATTTGAAGGTGATCTTCTCCGGTACATCGATGTGAACCGTTCCGGTTGACGAAACGTCCGGTACCTCATTCATCGTCGTCTCAATCCGTTCCAAGCTCGCCGTTCCTCGTTGGACGACGTTGATGAGTTCCCCGAAGGCATACATCGGCCAAATCAACATCCCTAAATAAATGTTGAAGGAAACGAGTTGACCGAGCGTGATGTCGTTCGTAAAGACGAGATACGTCCCGAACGAGAGTCCGATCAAATAACTGAGTCCGACGAGTAATTTGATGACCGGCTCAAACAAGACGTCGATTTTAGCGACATGCATGTTTTTCGCCATCACGTCATCCGTGATGTCATCAAATTTTTTCGTATCCGCCTCTTCTTGAACGAAGGAACGAACGACCCGAAGACCGGAGATGGATTCAACGACTTGGTCGTTCATCACGCCGAACGAATCTTGGGCTGCCGTGAACCGTGTATGAATTTGACTCCCAAGTTTATTCATCGACCAGGCGAGAATCGGCATCGGCAAGAGTGCTGCGAGCGTCAACTTCCAATCGATAAACACGCCCATAATCGTCAAGGCGATGAGCGTCATGTTGAACGAGTCGACTAATGTCATGACCCCAAATCCCGCTGTACGCTCCACCGCTTTTAAGTCATTCGTCGCAAGTGCCATCAAGTCACCCGTACGATGTTGTTGATAGAAGCGCGGTGTTTGTTTGAGAAGGTGACCAAAGAAGCGACCTCTCAATTTCTTTTCAAGTAAAAAGGCTGTCCCGAAGAGTCGGGCAATCCACAAGTATGACATCACGTACGATAACACCATGATGCCGAGTAGCGACGATACAATCAGAATCAATCGCTCTGTCGTCAAACTTCCTTCACGAATCGCATCGATTGCCTGACCGATAATCCAAGGTGGCAGCATATCTACAACCCCTGTGATGATCAATAAGATAATCGCAATCACGTACGTTCGTTTCTGTCTTTTAATAAACCAATCCAATTGCTTAATCAGTTTCATGACTGATTTCCCCCTTCCGCCCAATCCATCCGAACACGCAAAAAAGCGCACTCCACCTGATTGTGCAACCAATCAAATGAAGCGCGCTTGAAGTAGTCTTCAGTCTTTTGCATGGTCAGGGAAAGGACACTACCCCTATCCAGCTGCCAATGTCACGCAGTTAAATATGAGTAGCCATATGATGTTTTGAGTGTGTTTGTGAGTGCAATGTTGTTCATCGTTCTGGCTCCTCTCGTTTCATAGTTTTAAAATCTACTCAAACCTTAGCAGACTGTTCTGAAAATTGTCAACATTATTCTGTAAAAAAATTGTAACTTGATTTAGTTTAAGAAAAACATGCCTAAAATGAGACCAATGACCCCTGTGGCCGTCACGTAATAAATCATCGGCATGAGCGTGTAACGGATGATGGTCCCTTCCTTGCCGAGTAATCCAGCAACCGATGCGACCGCTACGACGTTCAGCACACAGATCATGTTCCCTGCGTTCGCCCCTGCCATCTGCATCGATAAAGCGAGCGTTTCATTGAGTCCAACCGACTCCGCAACGTTTGTCGTTAAACTTGAAAACATCATGTTCGAGAAGGTCGCCGACCCTGACACGAAGGCGCCGAGCGCCCCAATCCACGGTGCGACAAGCGGCCAAACCCCGCCGAACGTGTCAGCAGCTGCCGTCGCGAGTTCGACCGGCATCGAAGCGAGTCCGGCACCCCCATTTTCAGAATGGATGAATATGCGGACCATCGGAACCGACGCCGCTAACGTGATGGCCGTTCCGACGACTCCAAGTGTCGTCGCCTTAAACACCGATGTCACTTGAGACCAACTCATGTTGTGTAAGAAGAATGTCGCAATAATCGTCAGGATGAACATGAAACCTGGTGAATAGAACGGTTCCCAAGACGTCGAAACTCCTTCTACCCCGAGGATGTTCGGGAGATTGATCCGGACACTGCGAGAGAGTTCGTTTAAAAATGGTACGGTACGGGTGAGAACTAAGAAAATCGTCAAAATGAGATAAGGTGCCCACGCCTTCCACTGTGGTAATTCACGCGTGGTTGATTTGAGCGTCACTTTCTCAGTAGATGGTTCTAATTCATCCACATATCCATCAAACGTCCAGACGCGTTTCGGCATGAGAATGCCTTTACGAGCCATAGTAACGAGGATGACGAGACCGGTTAAACCACCGAGCATGCCACCGAACTCAAACCCGAGGATGAGTGTCCAAATGTACGCCGGTACGCTGTACAACAGCGCCGCCACAATCGCGATCGGAAATACCTCGAGTGCAGGTTTTATCGACTTTTCCTTGCTGAAGAAACGCGTCAACATCAAAATTAAAATGAACGGGATGAATAGTCCGACTACCATATCGATCAACACCGTCTGTAAGACGACCTCTGTCAAGAAGGCAATCGACTCAGGCTGGTTCACATCTAAAGATAGACCGTTCCCGATCCCGATAAGTGCCGGTGTCCCGACCGCACCAAATGTCACAGCCGACACGTCTGCGGATAATGCAATGACAACGGCGGCAATCGGCGGAAATCCGAGTGCGATCAAGAGCGGTGCCGCAACCGTTGCAGGCGTCCCGAATCCAGATGCGCCTTCAATAAATGAAACGAATAACCATCCGACAATCAAAACTTGAATACGCGGGTCAGGTGTGATGTTGACGAATCCGGAGCGAATCGCGTTCATCCCGCCCCCTTCTTTCATCGTATTCATCATTCCGATCGCCCCGTAGACAATCCATACTGTCGTGACGGCGATGACGAGTCCTTGTAATGTCGCCGCCATAATTCGTGTC
Source organism: Exiguobacterium sp. s123 (assembly GCF_018617075.1). Classification (GTDB taxonomy): domain Bacteria; phylum Bacillota; class Bacilli; order Exiguobacteriales; family Exiguobacteriaceae; genus Exiguobacterium; species Exiguobacterium profundum. The sequence goes on from NZ_JACSJL010000006.1 coordinate 27,116, forward strand.
GCATCCAATTGCCAGACGAAAAACGCTAAAATTGCCGTCGTCACGAGTGACAAGGGCATGGCTACCGATGCAGGTAAACGCATAATGACCAATAAGATGAGCACGGCCACAATCGGTGTCAGTGCTGTAATCCATTCTAAAATCGTCAATATAGACCCACCTTTTCGTGTTTTCCCCTACCGTAAACAGACGTCCCATCACGATTCTTCTTCAGCGAGTCGATCTAACGTACGTTCAATCACATCATACGGAAATCCTTTGCGTCGAAGCTGCATCTTCATACGCTGTTTGCGCTCGAACGCATCGTACCCGCTGAACTTCCGACTCAACTTCTCAGCCTGTTTCAGACATGCCGCAACCTCGACATCTTCGTCCTCTTCTTCCCAAAAAGTTTGAATCGCCTCTGAAATAATATCAAAGGTAAACCCCCTTTGCATCAGGGTTTGTTGAATTCTTTGTTGCACTTCTGTGGCAGAACGACGATTCGTTTCCAGTTGTTTCCTTTTCACGAACTTTCCGGCCTTCTCGACGAGATCTTCGTGTGAGATTGATTCTAATACGGATTCAACAACGTCCGTTGGGATTCGGAGCTGTTCGAGCTCGCGTTTGATTTTGATCGGCCCACTTGGACTCGTGTTGAATTTCGTCTGGACATACGCTTTCGCGAACTCCTCATCGTTCAAATAGCGCTGCTCGATCAGTCGTGTGATGGCATGTTTGATAGCGGATTCACTTAACTCTTTCTTCACGAGATAGTCCCGTACCTCTGAGATGGCACGCATTCGATACGATAAATAATTGATGGCTAACTTATAGGCTTTCTGAATTTCTTCCGCCTCAAGGACGTCGTGCACAAAATCGTCTTCGAGCTCCATCCCTTTTGTGAGCCCATACTTGATGAACACATCGACATCGATAGCGAACGCGAACTCCTCTTTCCCTTCCCGTTCGATGAAGACGTTCAGTCGGTCTTGGTTCTTCTTCTGGGTCGTGAACTTTGCAATTTTCACAACGACTCCCCTCCATTCCATGTTTCTAACATATCACGTTCAAGAAACGTAGAGGATTTTTGATAAGTTAGAAGAAAGGGTATTCATCTGGATATACTGACTTATACCCATTTTAGAAACAACACATGATATCGGAGGGAATTTCATGAAAATCGCAATCACCGGTGGAACCGGGCTCATCGGTCAACCACTCGTTCGTGCACTGGCCGACGCCGGACATCAAGTCGTCGTGTTGACACGTCATCCACGTCCCCGCCATCGCGGTGTGTCGTTTATCGAATGGTTGACACCGAATAGTAAACCAGAAGAGGAACTCGAGGGAACAGATGCGTTCATCCATTTGGCCGGCGCCTCAATCAACGACGGACGATGGACCCACAAACAGAAACAAGCCATCCTTCAAAGTCGAATCGAAGGGACGAAGGAAGTCGTCCGGATCATTCAACAGTTGAAACAAAAGCCACAGGTCGTCATTAGCGGCTCGGCCATCGGCATATACGGTGAAGATCGTTCCATTACGTATTCCGAAGAAACCCCATTACCGACACGGACTAATTTCCTCGGGAATGTCTGCGTCCTCTGGGAACAGGAAGCAGAACCCATTCGTGATTTAGGCGTTCGTCTTGTGACGATGCGCACCGGCGTCGTCTTATCGAATGATGGCGGTGCCTTCCCATTAATGAAACTCCCCTATCAATTCGGGGTCGGTGGTAAAATTGGTTCAGGAGAGCAATGGGTTCCTTGGATTCATTTAGACGACCTCGTCCGCTTGTTCGTGCACGTCATCGAGACCGATTCTATCGAAGGACCGGTCAACGGTACTGCACCTACACCGGTGACGATGAACGAGTTCGGGAAGACGATTGCGAACGTGATGCATCGTCCTCACTGGATCCCGGCACCTGCCCCAATGATGGAACTCGTCCTCGGTGAAAAGAGCGTCATCGTCCTAGAAGGAGCGAAAGTCGTTCCGACGAAGGCACTTCAACACGGTTTCGAGTTCCGCTATGAAACATTGGAACCGGCTCTAACACAACTACTACAAGATGCTTAAGGAGAATGAATTGTGAGTCACTTACTAATCCGAAATGCCCATATTTACCCAATCACTGCCCCCCATTTTTACGGAGACCTCCGTGTTCGGGACGGGAAAATCGTCGAAATGTCCGATTTGCTTGAACCGACTGACGGGGAGCATGTCATTGAAGCCGAAGGAAACTTTTTATTCCCCGGCTTCATCGATGCTCACACCCACCTCGGATTATATGACGAAGGAACCGGCTCTGTCGGGAACGACGCCAATGAAACGGTCGAAGCGATGACGCCTCATGCTCGTGCGATTGACGGGGTATACCCGCTTGACGAAGGATTTCAAGAAGCGCTGATGGCAGGCGTAACCGCCGTTCAGGTCATGCCAGGAAGTATGAACGTCATCGGTGGTGTGACCAGTGTCATCAAAACACACGGTCGCTATATTGACGACATGATCGTCCGTCGTTATGCCGGATTGAAGATGGCGCTCGGCGAAAACCCGAAACGGATTCATAGTATGGGGAAAACCGGTGATTTGACGCGGATGGGGATTATGGGGTTGCTTCGTGAAGCGTTCCGTACCGTCGGGTCGACCAAAACGATCGGAACGTTCGGCAGCCAGATGATTCAACTTGCCCTCGACCGAGAGATGCCGATTCGTGTGCATGCCCACCGCGCCGATGACATTTTATCTGTCGTTCGCTTTGCCCAAGAGTTCGATCTCGACTATCGCATCGAGCATTGTACAGAAGGTCATCTCGTCGTTGAAAAATTACAAGAACTCGGTGTGAAACATGTCACCGTCGGACCGACGTTTACTCGAAAATCTAAAATCGAGCTTCAGAACAAGACGTGGGAGACGTATCGCATTCTCCATGAGCACGGCATGATCGTCTCCATCACGACCGACCATCCGTACACACCGGTCCAATATTTGAACTTGTGCGCCGGACTTGCAGCACGTGAAGGACTGCCTGTCGACATCGCGTTACGCGGAATCACCATCAATCCGGCTGAATCACTAGGTGTCGCCGACCGAATCGGCTCTCTCGAAGTCGGAAAAGATGCCGATTTGGTGCTTTGGAGTCACTTCCCGCTCGACTACTTATCGAAGCCGATTATGACCATTGTGAACGGTGAAGTCGTGTACAAAACGGACCGTGCTGCAACCCATCATGAGGTCGAGTAATTTTCATTATTTTTCATAAGGGTTTTTACGCATAATTTACTTGCTTTTTTAAAAATACTATATAAAATTATCTTGTAACTTCATAAAGCAGCCAAGGCGGTTCGAACAGCGAAGCCAGAAGTATGCTTTCGTTACGACTATTCTTCAGCGGTCTGAAATAGGAGGAGGAATGTAAAGGTGCTCAAATTTCGTGAGCTCACCGACTGCGCGGAGTTGTTCGAACTGATGCAACACCCAGATGTCTTTCCGTATGTCCGTCAAAAGACGGTCCATTTTGACGAGTTTTTATTTAGCACGAAGCAAATCATCGAGCTAGAAGAGCAAGGAAATATCATCTCACGTACCATCACGAACGAGTATGGCACCCCGATTGGGACGATCAGCTTGTTCGATGTCGAATCCGGCTATGGATTCCTCGGCACGTGGCTTGGCAAGCCGTATCACGGCAAAGGTTATAATCAAGTGGCGAAAGAGGCGTTCTTCTCAGAACTGTTCTTCGAGCTTGATATTGAGAGCGTATTTTTAAAAATCCGTAAATCGAATGAACGATCGATTGCGGCAGCAAAGAAGCTCCCGTACGCGTTTTGCGCGAACGAGATCCGCTCTGAACTGCTCGCGGAGATCAACCAAGGTGACGTGGAGTATGTTTTATACGAGGTATCCAAGTCGAGCTTCCAATTGTACTTGCATGCCCTGCACGTCCCGGAATACGAAGTGCCATACGAGGCACAACTCGAAGCATGAGCCAATTCTGTCAAAGAATTGGCTTTTTTGTGGCGTTTTTGTGTGGATTTGATGGAGGGAACTTGTCGGAGCCGAATAAATCTGTTCTAATTCGAAGAGATAGGTATGATAGAAGTATGAGGGATTTATCACAACTCCCGTTAACCGTTTTGCAAAGGAGAATGGCATATGTCAGAATCAATGTTTCGTATCCTCGTGACCGACGACGAAGAACAAATGCGCGATTTACTTGTATCAAATTTAGAAAAAGAAGGGTATGAGACGGTCACCGCCTCAAACGGCCTTGAAGCGATTGAACGCTTGAAAGAAGAGACGTTCCATCTCGTCTTACTTGATGTGATGATGCCGGAACTCGACGGATTGACGGCTTGCATGCGCATCCGTGAGTTCTCAAACGTACCCATCATCCTGTTGACGGCACGCTCAGAAGAGCTCGACCGTATTCATGGCCTCAAAATCGGGGCAGACGATTACATCACGAAACCGTTTAGCCCACGCGAATTACTCGCACGAATCGAAGCGACGCTCCGTCGCACGCACAGCTTCTCAAAAGAACAAGAAGCGACGTTTGATGTCGGGGTCCTCTCAATCGATATCGAAGGACGTACCGTCAGTGTGAAAGGGAAGACCGTCAACTTGACACGAAAAGAGTTTGATTTGCTCTACCTATTCATCACGAACGACGAAAAAGTATTCTCTCGTGAACAATTGCTCGATCAAATTTGGGAGACCGAGTATCATGGTAACCTTCGCACGGTGGATACTCACATTAAGACGCTTCGCCTGAAACTCGGCGAGGCGGGCGGTTATATTCAGACAGTCTGGGGAATTGGCTACAAATTCGAGGCAAACGGATGAAACGATACACGATCAGGAAGCGGATTTGGATTACCATCTGGACAGCCAGCCTCTTCTCAGCGTTCGTGTTTCTCATCATGACGTTTTATCTGTACGACAAGTTCTATATTCAAACGCAAGAAGAACTGCTCATCAATCGCGGTGAGAAACTTGTCACCATCTATAAGGCCGACGGTTTCTCGGACGCGTTCGCCGATAGTATGACGTACACGAACGAATTGACCGAAACGAAAGTGTTCCTCTCCTCCGTTCGAGAGGACACACTCGGCTCCGGTAAAACTTTTTTAAGGCAGCAAGACCTCGAACGGTTGCAGGACGGTTATGCCATCTCGGTGACCCGGAAACATCCGACCGAGGACGTCGACATTTTGATGACCGCATTTCCTCTCATCCGCGACGATGAACTCGACAATGCACTCATTTTGTATATGGAGCTCAGTAAAATCAGTGAACCGTTCCAACCGATTCGGCTCATGATCACGTTTTTACTCGTCCTCATGATCGTGAACTTGCTCCTATTCGGTAAACAGATCATCGACACGATCATCCAACCACTCATTCAGATGAAGCGTGCCTCTCAAGTCTATGCGCAAGGTGATTTCTCCCACCGCATCCCGATCGTCTACGACGATGAAATCGGTGAACTCGCAGACACGCTCAACTCGATGGCGGAATCGCTCGGACTTGTTGAAGAGCAGCGTAAAGAGTTTCTAGCTAACGTCAGTCACGAACTTCGCACGCCACTCTCCTACATCCGCGGTTATACCGAGATGCTTCAAGATGAAACGTTGGACGAAAAAACGAGGGCGCAATATTACGACATCATCGAGAACGAGACGAACCGGCTTCAGCGCCTTGTCACGGACTTACTCGATCTCGCCCAGCTAGAGCGGGACTCATACCCGATGACGAAAGAACCGGTCGTTTACTCGCAAGTGCTTGAAGACGTTCTCTATCGTCTTGAACCGATTGCCCGGGCAAAAGGCGTGACAATCGAATCGGATTTAGACTTCGACTTGATCATCCTCGGTGACCATGACCGACTCGAACAAGTCATCGGCAATCTTCTCGACAACGCGCTCCGATATACGGACGCTGGCAAGACGATTCATGTGAAAACGTTCGCCGAAACCGAATATGCAATTACGGAAATACGTGACGAAGGTCGAGGCATCCCGAAAGAAGATTTAGACAAATTGACGGAACGCTTCTATCGTGTCAATAAATCACGGACACGAAAAGATGGCGGAACCGGCCTCGGTTTGGCCATTGCGAAGCACATTATCGAGCGTCATGAAGGGTCTCTTCATTTCAGCTCTGAAGTCGGACAAGGAACGACTGTCACTGTCGGTCTGCCGCTTCTACCTGACGATGAATTTGATATGTAAATAGGCAGCCGCGATGGCTGCCTTTTCTTTTCATATGTCTTTCCCTTTATATTGTTCGGTTGACTCTTGCTCGAGTCGTTCACGTTCGGCATGCGTCTGCGGAAAACCGTTCGCCTGCCATTCGGCACGGTGACTCGAATCGAGTTGCGTGAGCCCTTGCTCCGCCTCATCCTGATCCGCATCGACACTTTCCCGCTCATCCATCTTCTGCCACGTATCTTCTTCCTCACGTTGCGAAAGCAGCGCCGCCACTTTTGGTGCAACGAGCGCCGCACCGGCAACACCTAAGACAATCCCCATCAACACTTTCCGATCCATCCTAACCCCTCCTTCACTATGCACTCTTCATTCCACCATTTTATAATCTCAAAACCATTATCGAAAACGTTTACAACATTTCTACGAGTGGAATGGCTAATGGAAGGAGGCGATTGAATGGAAAAGAAACGACCTACCTCGAAACGTCCGTTTGATAATCCAGACGCGGTAGACACGGATAAAGAGAGTATTTTTGACGAGGACGGCATGCAAACCGTCGACCCGATTCCTGTCGAGGAATTGAACGAACGAGTGAAGGATGAAAAGAATAAACGTCACTCGAAAGATGAGTCAGTGAGTGAAAAGAAATATAAAGACAAATAAACAAGCTGCGGACGTTTGTCCGCAGCTTGTTATGTTAAATCCTTCGGTGAAAATCCGTAAGGCAACATCTCTTCTTTCGTCATCACTTTCGTATCACCGTTCAAGTTTGCAAGAATCAACGTGAAGTCTTCACCAGCGAATTCAGCGATCACTTGGCGGCACGCACCGCATGGTGAAATCGGGCCTTCTGTGTCACCGACGACGACGACCGTTTCAATCGCGTCACTACCTTCTGACACGGCTTTAAAAATGGCTGTGCGTTCGGCACACATCGATAGTCCGTACGAGGCGTTCTCCACGTTACACCCGGTAATTTCATTTCCTGATGTATCGATGACGACAGCTCCTACTTTAAACTTTGAATACGGTGTATAGGCGCGTTTGCGCGCTTCGATGGCTTTATGGACGAGTTCTTGTACGCGTTCTTGTGAGATCATAGGATGTTCCTCCACTTCTATATTTGAAAAGAAGTCTGACATCTGAACTATATCGTGAAAACGCTTACGTGACAAGCCTTTTCACGGTCTCGTCAATATTTTTTCTTTTTCTTTTTCTCGAATACGACGACCGACTCGACATGAGATGTCTGTGGGAACATATCATACGGCTGTACGTAATTCACTTTGTATCCCGCTTTCATCAACTGGTCGGCGTCACGTGCGAGCGTCTGCGGGTTACATGACACGTAAACGATTCGCTTCGTTTTAGAAGAGATGATGGAATTGATCAATTGATGGTCCATCCCTGTGCGTGGCGGGTCGACTACGATGACGTCTGGGATCCATCCATCTTTTACCCAACGTGGAATCCAATGCTCGGCACGCCCTTCGACGTATGTGACATGGTTATAGCCATTTTCACGCATATGGTCATTGGCATCTTCGACCGCTTCCGGCACGACTTCCATTCCACGGATTTCTTTCGCATATGGGGCTAACCAAAGTCCGATCGACCCTACTCCTGCATACGCATCGATCACACGTTCTTCACCTGTCAATCCTGCGGCCTCGACCACTTCACGGTACATTTTTTCTGTCTGTGCCGGATTCAACTGGAAGAATGCGCGTGGTGATAAGTGATAATGAACGTCGTCTAATTGTTCATCCATTTTCTCCTGACCGGCGATGTGAACTGTCCGATAACCGAAAATAACACCCGAACGGTTTGCATTGATGTTGATATGGAACGACACAACATTCGGCAATTCCATGATGCGGTCGCTCAATTCATCTAAATCAGGGACATCTTCATGTCCGACGACCAAAACGACTTGAACATCGTTCGTGTTATAACCCGAACGGACGACGATGGTGCGCGCGTACCCCGTGTCACGGCGTGCATCGTAGACGGGAATATCAAGTTCGTTTAAAATACGGACAATCGCATTGTTGATGTTCGTCGTATCCCGTTGTTGGACCATACAGTGCTCGATCGGCACGAGATGGTTCGAGTTCGGTTTGTAGAGACCCGATACGATCTCACCGCGACGCGTGCCGAGTGGGAATTGTGACTTGTTCCGGTAATACCATGGATCTTCCATTCCGATTGTTGGACGGATATCCGATTTGTCCACGTTTAGTTTCGTCTTTTGACGGAAGGCGTTTCGAACGATTTCTTCCTTATATTCCATCTGCAGACTTGAACTCATATGTTGGATTTGGCAGCCCCCGCACTCATCGTAAATCGGACAAGGTGCTTTGACGCGGTCTTTCGAGTCGTTATCTCGTTTGACGACACGCGCTTCCGCATAGTTTTTTTCCACACGCGTGATTTCGACTTTGGCTCGTTCTCCCGGCAATAAGTTCGGAATGAAGATGACCATGCGATTAAGTGTCGCAATGCCTTCTCCATTAATGCCAAGTCGCTCGACCGTGACATCTTTAAAATCTCCTGTAATTAATTTCAATCTGATTCATCCTTTCGAGACGATTGTTCTAGGTCTTTGGCGTAACGCACTACTTTAGCGCGCAACGAATCAATGTCGGCTAACAGGCGATGTAAATCTTCAGGTGTCGTATGCTCGTCTAGCGTATTGACCGATAGACAGAGTAATTCCGTTCTCGATTTTAGGACGTTCATCTTTCCGGCAGTATCTGTTCGTGATTTACCCATCTTGTAATCGCTCCTTTGGTTCGTGACAAAGAGTTGCTATTATAGCATACTATTTCGTGTAACTTGATGAAAAGGTGGAATCCACATGCAAAACATCTCCCCAACTTTCGACCCTTGGGAAGCCTATCTCGACCAAGTCGAACACGGTCGACTCGTCTTATCCAACGTCGAAGTAACCACAACGAAGCTGTGTAACATGCGCTGCGAACATTGTGCGGTCGGTTATATGCTCGACCAAACGGAAGAACCAGAAGTTCCGCTCGACCTGTTGATTCAACGACTGGATGAGATCGAACATTTGCGTGCCTTCTCCATCACAGGCGGTGAACCGATGCTGTCCATGAAATCGGTCCGCAACTATGTCGTTCCATTGTTACGTTATGCGAAAGAACGTGGGGCCCGTACGCAAATCAACTCGAATTTGACGCTACCGTTATCTCGCTATCATCTTATTACCCCTTACTTGGACGTTTTGCACATTTCGCATAACTGGGGCACCGATGACGATTTCCTTGAAGGCGGATTCGCGATGATGGACCGGAAACCGAGTGAAGAGGCCCGATTGAAAATGCTCCAGACGATGAAAGACAACGCACGTGCTCTCACATCTGAAGGAATCATTGTATCCGCGGAGACGATGATCAACAAGCGGACGATTCCTCATTTGAAAGAAATCCATGAAGAAATTGTCTCACTTGGTTGCCAAAGACATGAGGTTCACCCAATGTACCCCGCAGACTTCGCTAGCGCCCTCGAATCAGCATCGCTCGCTGATACGCGACAAGCCATCCATGACTTACTCGATGCCTGTGACGAGAACGTATGGATGTTGTTCGGGACGTTACCATTCTATGCATGTTCTGACCTACCTGAAGACCGTGCTCTGTTGAAGCGACTTCATGAAACAAAAAACGTGACCGTTCGAAACGACCCAGATGGACGTTCTCGTCTCAATACGAATATCTTTGACGGACAGATCATCGTGACCGATTTCGGTGATGAACTCGGTTCACTCGGCACCGTCTATGACACACCATTCCAAGAGGCGTATGATAAGTGGACGAACAGCCAATTGAACGCTACACTCTCTTGTCACTGCCCTGCCGTGAAGTGTCTCGGGCCGAACGCACTCGTTAAACAAGCCTATTATCCGACGGTCGATTTCCAATCTCGTAAAGCTACATCGTTTTAAATATTTTGATTCGGGAAATATTCTGTATATTAAATGAATCGAGGTGCGTGTAGATGACTGCGATTTATATCCTCATGATTACCGTGATGGCCATCATTATTTTTGGCGGAGTACTGAGCATCTTATTGACAGCCGCATTCGTTTCAGACAAAGTAGAGCATGATGAAATGTTTAGTCAAGGCAGTTGGGATGATGAATTGCTGCATTTGAATCACTCTCCACAACCGATTGACGACACGAAAAGCTGAGACCCTTCTCGGCTTTTTACTTTGACTTCATGAGGTGAACCTATGCTCCGTTTTCGTTTTATGATTTTACTATTGATTGTCTTTATTTCCGGTTTGATTCAAGGTGCGCTCATCCCACTCTTATCCACGTTGATTGAACGGGATGGGGCCCCGGCCTGGGTGAACGGACTGAACGCGACGATGCTTTACGTCGGTGTGATCGTCTCTGCGCCTCTCCTGGAGCGATTCGTCCGTAAATATGGATTCCGACCGACCATCGTCCTCGGTATCGTATTGACGGCTGTCGCGACCTTCGCTTTACCGATTTGGCCGTCCTTACTCGTTTGGGCGATGATGCGCTTCTTCATCGGATTCGGCGACTCGGCTCTACACTACGGGTCACAAGTATGGGTGACCTCAGCAAGTGAAAAGAGCAGTCTCGGTCGAGCGATGGCGTATTATGGAATGTCTTTCAGTCTCGGTTTTGCCATCGGTCCATTGATCGCACCACTCGTCGACCTATGGTTTTGGTTACCGTTCCTCATCATCGTCTTCTTCTGTCTCGCTTCGTTGATGCTCGTCTTTAAAGTCGAGAACGAGTTTCCGGAGGTCGAAAAAGTGAAGACCGACTCGAAAGGACGAATTCGACTGATTCTTGTCGGTGCGGGATACACGCTTCTCCCTGCCTTTACATATGGGTTTCTCGAAGCGAGCTTAAATGCCAACTTTCCCATTTTTACGTCTCGGAATGGGATGAGTTTGACGGAAACGAGCACACTCATCACGACGTTCATCGTCATGTCGATTGTCGTTCAGCTTCCTCTTGGTCGCCTCGCAGACTTGTACGGTAAGAAGCGGATCTTACAAATCGTGCTGACGTTTGGTACCCTCGTATTCACTTTGGCGAATCTTGTTGTCGATTCCTATGTCGGTCTACTCTTCCTATTCGCACTTGCCGGCGCCGGGCTAGGATCGACTTATTCACTCGGTTTGGCGCATATGACAGAGGTGCTTCCCCGTTCGTTACTGCCGACGGGAAACATGCTCTACAGTATTTCATTCAGCATCGGCTCGATCTCAGGTCCGATGATCGGTGCCTTCTGGTTGTCTTTACCGAAAGAGGTCTATTTCTTTATGTATGCCGTCATTCTCGGTATTCTAGCGCTACGACTCTTCACGTCAACCGCTAAACCAATCGACTTATAAACAGAGGCAGATGGTTCCCATGAACCACCTGCCTCTGTTTTATTCCACTACTCGTTCCATTTCATCATCGTTTAACTGCAAAGCTCGGATGAACACTTCGTCTAGCGCGAATGGTTCAGTGTCTAGCGAAGCGAGTACATCGGATTTTAGCGTCACTTCTACGACACGGTCATCGAACTGCCATCTCGTCTGAATATCATCACCTTGTCTTGTGGCGCGGGTCGCCACTAGACCGTGACGTTCTTTTAAACTTTGACTCACGCACTTCATCACGTACTTGACGTACTCATCTTTCGGCTGACGTGAGATGAGAATGTTTCGAACGATTCGATTTCTAGTCATTGTTTCTTCCTCCTCCCTTTGAATGATTGCGCACGCAAGTCTTTACAAACGAAGACCGATTTTTGAACTTTAAAATTCAGAATTTTTAATATATTTTGTCATGGGATTTCAATTCCGTCAACTCTGTCTCTATTTCAAATGACATCCGTTTGTTTTTTCGTACGGCGACCTTGAAAATACGTAGATAAATAAATGCCGACAATAACGAATCCGAGTCCGACCACCGCATTCCATGGAATCGTTTCACCGAGTAAAATCCCTGACAACATGACTCCAAATAAGGGAACTAAGAAGATATAGAGTGAAATTCGACTGACCGGATTGTATTTCATTAACGTGTTCCACAATGTAAATCCAATCGCTGACAACATCGCCAAGTAAAACAAGAACGCAATCGTCTGTCCGGTGTACGGCATGGAAACACCATTCGGGTCTAATAGATAGCCGATCAGCAGTAACCCAACTGAACCGATCACCATCGCCCAAGCCGTCATCGGGGCAACATCATACGTCTTCGAGTAGTCCTTCGCTATCAAGTTCCCGAATGCTCCGGATACCATCGCCAAGATGAGTAAAATCTCTCCTAACCCAAAACCAACTTCAGATCCGGTCGCCGGCCAGTTCGCGATGACGATTCCAGAAAAACCAAACGTTAAAGCAAACCCCTTCAATCGATTCAATTTGTCGTCTTCATATCGGAAATGAGCGAGGGCCATTTGGAAAAACGATGTAGAACCAGCAATGATTGATCCCTGGACCCCGGTCGAAATGGACAGTCCGATATAGAAGAACAAGTATTGTAGAAACGTCAAAAACGAACCGAGATGCGCATACGCCTTTACCTTTTCACGGGTCAATCGGACAGACCGTTTCAAAACGGTCTGACTGATGATGAGCAATAGAATCCCTGCGAGTAAAAAGCGCTCGCCAGCGAATAATAGTTGTTGCCCATACTCATTCGATTGGATATCAAGTTTCTCATAACTCAACTTGATGAATGGGAACGCACTCCCCCATAACAACGTATTGAAAATCGCCAATAACGCCACCGTCCAAGGGCGTTCAAATATATTTTGCATGACACAAAAACTCCTTAATCTTTTTATTTGTGAGTCACTGATAAGCGTGTTAAGATAAATCTAGATAATAATCATTATAAATAAAGGATTCAGATTAAACTTCTATAAATTCTTTATTTTAAGCCAATTGAAGATGATAATCATCATCAGTCATTATCATTTAATCGAGATTTATTATCAATTAGAAAGAAGGGATTATCGATGAATGTCCAATCGGTCACGCACGAAAAAAGCCACGTTTTCAAACGGGCTAGCTGGTACGAACATATTGAATTGATCATGGCGCTCATTAGCGGTGTATTGATTGTACTCGCTTATATCACCGAAACACAAGGCGGAGCGCCTTGGATTCATGTCACACTTTACTTATCCGCCTTCTTCATCGGAGGATACGCAAAAGCGAAAGAAGGGATTTCGGATACGATTGAGACGAAATCGCTGAATGTAGAGCTTCTCATGATTATCGCCGCCATCGGTGCCGCTTCGATTGGGTACTGGATGGAAGGGGCAATCCTCATCTTCATCTTTGCTTTATCCGGGGCACTCGAGACATATACGATGAACAAAAATGAACGTGCCCTCGAATCGTTAATGGAATTACAGCCGGAACAGGCGACTCGTCTAACAGACACTGATGAACTCGAGGTTGTTCATATCGACGACCTTCGTGTCGGAGATCGGATTTATGTCCGTCCTGGTGAACGCATTCCGGTTGATGGAAAAATTGTAAAAGGGAATGCATCCGTAGAAGAAGCCGCCATCACAGGCGAATCCGTCCCTGTCGATCGTCAAGTCGGTGATGACGTGTTCGGATCGAGCGTCAACTTGAACGGAGTATTGACGATCGAAGTGACAAAACTTGCGACGGAAACGCTGTTCCAAAAGATCATTCAAATGGTCCAACAGGCACAAGAAGAGAAATCACCGTCTGCACAGTTCATCGATCGATATGAAGGGCGTTATGTTCAAATCGTGCTCTTCTCTGTTGCGGCCATCATCATTCTCGGACCGTTCGTCACGTCGTGGTCTCTTGAAACGAGCATCTATCGCGGCATGATCCTTCTCGTTGTCGCCTCCCCTTGCGCACTCGTCGCCGCCATCACACCGGCCGCGCTGGCTGCCATCGCCTCTTCTGCAAAACACGGGATTCTCTTTAAAGGCGGTGCTCATATCGAGAACATGGGACGTCTAAAAGCGATCGCCTTCGACAAGACCGGCACCCTCACAATCGGGAAGCCGATTGTGCAAGAAGCGCTCATCTCCCCTTCATTACATGAAGAGGACGTCAACCGGATTGTCAGTTTGATTGAAGAGCATTCGATGCATCCACTTGCTGAAGCGCTCGTCTCATATACGGGAAAACATACCGGGGAAATGACACACTTCAAAGACATCACAGGCTCTGGAATTGAAGCAACGATTGACGGGACAACGTATCGGGTCGGAAAACAGAAGTTCGCTGACCGAAGCGGTGATTTCTTTAAACATGATGTCGAACGATTGAAAGAGGCTGGTCACACACTCGTCTTCATCAGTGACGAGACACGTACAATCGGTGCTTACGCCTTACGTGACACGCTACGACCCGAGGCAAAGGTAGCAATCAAGCGACTGAACGACTTAGGGATTGCGACCATCATGATTACCGGAGACAACGAGGCAACCGCTCGCGCTATTGCGAACGAAGCTGGATTGACACGCTATATCGCCGAATGCTTGCCTGAAGAGAAGGTTTCGCAAATCAAGGTGTTACGAGAGGAATATGGAACAATCGGGATGATCGGCGACGGAATCAATGATGCCCCCGCCCTTGCGACCGCCGACGTGGGGATTGCCATGGGCGAAGGTACGGATGCCGCACTTGAAACGGCAGATGTCGTCTTAATGAAAAACGACCTCGTCCGATTGAGCGACGCCATTCGTCAATCACGTAAGTTGAATCGCATCGTCTTACAGAACGTCGTTTTTGCACTCGGTGTGATCCTCGTTCTGATCGCAACGAACATCTTTGAGTTACTCATCATGCCGTTCGCGGTCGTCGGACATGAAGGTTCCACTATTTTGGTTATTTTGAACGGTCTTCGACTCCTCACGTCATCATGGGAGTGATCTATTCGACAAAATGGAATCGATGATTGAAACAATATGTCGATTTCGTTATAATTGAAACAATGTGTCTACAGACTGAAACTGATCGAAAGATTGACTAAAGGTGGTACAAGATATGAATACGATTGCAGTCATCGGCAAGGTGTTTGTCGATATTAAAGGGACTTCCTTCGCCCCGCTCCACAAAGATGCGAAGAATGTCGGCGACATCACTTTCTCCAATGGCGGAACAGGTCGAAACGTTGCTCAAAACTTAGGTGTGCTCGGCAACGATGTCCGCTTCGTCTCGACCGTCACGAACGACCAAATCGGTGTCGGTGTCCTCGAAGAATTACGTTGCTTGAATGTAAACGTCGACGGGGTCGACATGCTTGACGATAATGGTATGGGCATGTGGCTCGCTGTGATGGACAATAACGGTGATCTTCAAACATCTATTTCGAAACAACCAGACGAAGCCCGTATGGAAGAAGCGATTTTACGTCAAATCGATACGGTCTTTGAAGAGAGCGATGCGGTCGCTATCGACTTAGACTTATCGGTCAACGTCTTGAACGAGACGATCGAACTATGCCGTGAAATGGATTTACCGCTTTATGGTGTCTGTGGCCACCTATCCGTCATCGAACGAAACCGTCATTTACTTCAAGGATTCACAGGATTCATCTGCAGTCGTGAAGAAGCGGAAATTTTATCCGACATGTCAATCGTCACGGTAGACGATGCCCTTCGTGTCGCGGAAGTACTCGCCATGAAAGGTGCCCCCCTCACCATCGTCACGATGAGTGAGCTTGGTGCCGTTTATGTCGACCTTCGTACGAACGAACAAGGTCACGTCCCGACGACGAAAGTGAAAGTCGCAGACTCCACGGGAGCTGGTGACTCCTTCTTCTCCGCTGTCATTTCTGAACTTATGAAACAACACTCGATTGAAGAGGCGCTTCGATTAGGTATGCGTGTCGCAGGAAAAGTCATCGCGTCGCATGAGAACGGATTGACGCAAAAGATGTACGCATCATTAGAACAACCTACGCAAGAATAAATAGAACGCATCGGCGAATCGTCGATGCGTTTTGTGCAAAATCACAGGAACGAAAGGAACGATCTCATTGGTTCGAACGAAATTAAGAAGCGCGATCATTTTAATGAATGATCAAGATGAAGTGGCTTTGATCCGTCGCGAAAAAGAAAACGTCCTCTATTACGTTTTCCCAGGTGGCGGAGTCGAATATGGGCACACAACAGAAGAGACGGCCGTACGTGAAGCATTTGAAGAACTCGGTATTCACGTGGAACTAGAAGGTGTCGCTGCCTACGTCGCATTCAATAACGAGTTAAATCCTTATTATTGGGCGAAGATGACAGGTGGCGAATTCGGGACCGGAACAGGTGAAGAGTTTCAAGAAGAACAGACTAACGGATCGTATACACCGATGTGGATCAAACGGTCTGCACTCCCTCATCTCCCCGTTCGTCCACCTTCACTTGCTGAAAAACTCGCCTCACATGAGGAACGTTTTTACGATTTGACCTTATCGGAGGAGTAATCAGGTGTACACCCTGCCGAAATCGGGAAACGTTTTTTAACGATCGAGTCAGGAGGGTTTTATAATGGCAATGACAGAAGTGAAGGAAAAAAAGAATTGGCTTTCATTTGGGAAAGAGTTATTTCGAAGATTTCAAGAGCATGATGTACAAGACTACGGGGCTACCCTCGCATTCTTTTGGTTTTTATCCATTTTTCCTGGAATCATCTTTATTTTGGCGCTCTTGTCCTTTTTTGATGTCTCACAAGATTCGTTTCAAAATCAATTGAACGATTTGGCACCCGGGTCCGCCGCTTCCGGGTTTCTAACGGGAATTTTCGAGGCGATTGGCGAACCACAAGGCGGTCTCTTATCGCTCGGTGCGATTTTGGCCATTTGGTCCGCCTCAAAAGGGGTAGACCGTCTGATCACGACGTCACTTCATGCTTATGGTGAAGACAATGAACGTAACTTTTTCGTCAAAAAAGGGTTGGCACTCGGATTGACGATTCTGCTTGGAATCGGGATGCTACTGCTGATTCTCTCGAACGTGTTCGGGTCTCAAATCATTTCATTCGTCACTGAGTATTTACCCGTCAACATTACCGGAGCCGAAGAAATGATGATCAACGTGTTCCGATATGTCCTTACGACGGTTGTCCTCATTTTGACGCTTTCGATTTTTTATAAAGTATCTCCACAACAGCACGTCTTTTGGAAAAGTACCATCCCTGGTGCCATCTTCGGTGTCATCGGTTGGCAAATCGTCTCATTCGGTTTCAACCTATACGTTTCAAACTTCGGAAGTTATGACTCGACTTACGGGTCACTCGGAGGAATCATCGTCACGTTGCTCTGGTTACAATTAACCGGGATGATCATTTTAATCGGATCTGAGATCAACGCGACATGGATGCGTTTCTTCAAGACACCGAGCGAACAGGAATACGAACGCGACTTCAAAAAGAACAAAAAGAAAGCGAAACAAAAGCAAGAAGAAGATAACTATGATGACATCCCGACGAATACGTACGGATAACCCAAAAGGAGCACGTTCAAACTGAACGCGCTCCTTTCTTATGCTTCGATCGGATCAAGACGTCCCGTCGCCGGGTCGATCACGAATCCGTGTACATTCGTTCCTGGTGGCAACAGTGGATGATTGTTAATGAGGTTGACAGAATGAACAACGTTCTCTTCAACTGAATCAAATCCATGGAGCCACTGCTCCAAATCCATTCCTGAAGACTTTAGCGTCTTCAACGTTTGCGGGTCGATTCCACGACGCTCCATCTCTTCGATGACGACAGTCGGTTCAATCGCTGCCATTCCACAATCGTAATGTCCGACGACGACGACTTCTTCTGCTCCTAGCGCATAAAGAGCGACCAAAATGGAGCGCATGGCCGAACCGAACGGGTGTGACAAGACTGCACCCGCATTTTTAATGATTTTAGCGTCTCCGTTCTTAAGTCCTAGCGCTTGAGGTAAAAGTTCCGTCAAACGTGTATCCATACACGTCAAAATGACGATTTTCTTATCTGGGAATTTATCAGATACGAACGGTTCGTACTGTTTTTCCTCTACGAAACGTTTATTGAATTCAAGCATTTCTTTTACGACTGACACGTTAACGCCTCCTCTTTTTTTACAACACAAATCTTGAAACGATGAGTCCGATGACCATCCATGCTCCGAACAGCGTGTTCACTTTCGCTGTCATCGCCATCGCAGGCATCAATGCGGCCGGCTCTGCCTTTTGCCAAAACCGTTGAATCGCCCGGACCATGACCGGCACCGTAAAGAGCGACAGCAAGACCCACGGAGTGACGCCATATATTACGACCGCTAAGATGATGCCGATTAATGCCGCGATAAAGAATGCGGCCAATACATACACCGCACGTCGATGACCGACTAGACATGCGATCGTTTTTCGACCATTCTCTTTATCGTTATCTAAATCGCGGATGTTATTCGCAAGCAAGATTGCTCCGATCAACAAGGCCATCGGGAACGACACGAGTAGCAACTCCGTCGTCACCGTATTGATTTGGATAAAGCCGGCAATCCCGATGATGACATATCCCATGAATAGCCCCGCGACAATTTCACCAAACGGCGTATAGGCAATCGGTAGCGGCCCTCCAGTATATAAGTAGCCGACAAGCATAGACAAGGCGCCGATCCAAAGCAAATGCCAGCTTGTGGATGCCGCAATGTAGAGCCCGAGTAGTGCCGCAATCGTATACATGCCGAGCGCCACCGCTAATACTTGCTGCGGTGTAAATCCGTCACGGACGATGGAGCCCCCAATCCCGATAGACCCCTCATGATCAAGACCACGCTTGTAGTCATAATACTCGTTAAATAAGTTCGTCGCGATTTGAATAAGGACAGATGCCACTAACATGGCAAGGAAAAGTCCCCACTTGAGTTCGGTTTGATCGAGGACGATGAACGTCCCGAGCAAGACCGGAATAAAGCTTGCGGTCAGGGTATGCGGGCGAATCATTCGCCAATATGCCCCTTTCGATTTCTGTTTCATTTCGTTCCCTCCCTTCGTTAGTTTACGTCTCGATGAAAAAATCTGTCAACGCCAGCCCATTATCCTAGATTCTTGATCATTTCCCGAGCATTTCATAGGCAGGTGTATTGCGAACTCATGATACACTAAAGATTGAGAATTCTATCGGATTGAGGAGGCTTTTCTTTTATGCCAGATACTCAAACACATATAAAACAGCGAATTGAGCAGGCCCATAAACGGGCGCGAGCTTGGCAACGGCCTGTCCTCGCATCATACACATGGGAAATCTCGGCGTTCGATGCTTTTCAAATCATCCAGAACACCGATACGTCCCATTATTATTTCATGACACCAGACCGGACGCTCGAAATGCTAGGTTGCGGGGATGCACTCGTCTTGAGCGCTTCTGGACCCGAACGATTTCAGCGACTTCAATACGATTGGAGTCTTCACCGACGAGATGTCGATGCGACAATCCACGCGTTCGCCGGTTTTTCATTCGACACGTTTATGCGACCACAAAAAAGTATGTGGGATGCCTTTGGGGAAGCATCACTCGTCGTCCCAAAATTTTTATACCGTCGCTATAAAGACCGACACACGTTGACAGTGGCCACTCTCGTCTCTTCGAAGCAGTCGGTCGAACAGTATTTGATTCAATTGGCAGATCAGTTGGCCCAGTTCAGTTCACTTCGTCCGACGGAAGAAGCGACGCCGTCTTATACAAAAGTGAAAGATGGGGTCGATCACTTCAAGTCCAGTTTCCAACAGGCTAAACAGTTGATTGAAGAAGAACGAGTTGAAAAAATCGTGATTGCCCGCGAAGAAATTTATCAGCGTTCCGATGATGCGTTTCCCTTCTCAAAAAGTTTGAAGCATTTAGCAGATCATCAAGAATCTAGTTACATCTATTTGTATCAACCAAAGCGTGACACTGGTTTCTTTGGGGCGACTCCTGAACGATTGATTCAAAAAGAAGGCATGCAACTGAACACGGCTGCCATCGCCGGGACAATCAAGCGTCCGAAAACCGAGATCGAGGCAGAAATTGCGAAAGAGAAACTCCTAAACGATTCAAAAAATCGTGAGGAGCATCAAATTGTCGTGAAAGACATCAAGCAGGCGTTGACACCCTATACTGCACCGATTCAAACACGAGATACTCCGCAAATTTTGGCAAATCGCTCGGTGTTCCATCTACACACCCCAATTCAAGCGACACTCGAAACAAATGCTTCCTTGCTGTCACTTGCGGAATCGCTACATCCAACGCCAGCACTCGGCGGCTCACCGAAGCGGACATCGGTCCGGTTGCTTCGTGAAATTGAGCGATTCGATCGTGGATGGTACGGTTCTCCGTTTGGTTGGGTAGACAATGAAGGCGACGGCGAATTTGTCGTGGCGATTCGCTCCGCACTCGTTCAACACCAATTCGTCGCATTGTATGCTGGATGTGGGATTGTAAAAGACTCTGCACTTGAGCAAGAGCTCGAAGAAACAGAAATGAAGATGAGTCCAATCAAACAAGCTTTGCAGTTTGATTTACACGATCAAGGAGGCACCCTAGATGAATAAGGTTTTGACCGAATGGGTCGCATCCATGGTAAATCGGCTTGTTACGTCCGGTGTAAAAGACGTGGTCATCAGCCCAGGGTCCCGCTCGACTCCGCTCGCTGTAGCGGCATATCTTCATCCTCAGATTCGTCATCACATCATCGTCGATGAACGATCTGCCGGATTTTTTGCTCTTGGACTGACCCGTGCGTCAGAAACAATTCGCCCGGTCGCATTGATTTGCACAAGTGGAACGGCGGCAACAAACTACTATTCGGCTGTGACAGAAGCGTTCATATCGCAGTTGCCACTCGTCGTACTGACAACCGACCGTCCTCATGAACTGCGCAATGTCGGGGCTCCACAAGCAATCAATCAAGTCCGTCTCTACGGTGAACAAGTGAAGACGAGCATTGATTTGCCTGTTCCAGAGGAGACAACGTTATCGTTTATGAAACAAACGATTACCCGCTTCACGAATCTGTCAATGCAAGCACCGATGGGACCTGTTCATTTGAATGTACCGTTTCGAGAGCCTCTGCTTCCTGACCTCGAGTCATTGAAACAGATGTTAAAAGCTGACCCTGTCTTGCCAGAACGACAGCGTATTCGGCCGACACAAGCAGACAAAAACATTTTCTCGGAATGCACGAGTCAAAAACGACTCGCCTTCGTCGTCGGACCTTACACCCCGACATCTTGGCAGAAATCCATTGTTGAATTCGCTTCCGAACGACAGATCCCGATTTTTGCCGATCCTCTTAGTGGCATGCGACGTTTCGACGGTGTCTTGACCAACTATGACACGTGGCTCGCGAGTGAGCATCGGACTGATTGGCTGCCTGAGGTGTTCGTCCGTTTCGGGGCTGCACCTGTTTCGAAACGCTTCAATCAATGGATGGCCATGGCGAATCAACTCGTCATCGATGAACCGGGATCTTATCGCGACCCAAGTAGCCGAGCCACCATCTGTTACGGCGACGCACTCGATTTTCTACCGCTCATCGCATCCGCAAACGAACCTCGGTACCTTGAACGTTTACGCTTTTTTGAAGAGGTTGCCGAGTCTGCAAAATCGTCACTTCAAGGTGAAGCGGAATTGACGAAACGATTGCTCGATACATCGATTGAGCGTCTATTCGTCAGTAATAGTATGCCGATTCGAGATATAGATACATCACTGTCTGCCGGCACGAATATACACGTTCTCGCCAATCGAGGCGCAAACGGAATTGATGGTGTGTTATCCACTGCACTCGGAAGCAGTTATGATACGGCTCACGGCGCTCTATTGATCGGTGATTTAGCGTTCTATCATGATAGCAACGCCTTGCAACTGTTAAAGCATCATCCCGGAAAATTTTCCGTCGTGATTGCTAACAATAACGGTGGAGGGATATTTTCCTTCCTCCCGCAGGCTTCTGTCGACACACAGTTGTTCGAAGATTTATTCGGCACACCGCTTGATTTAAATATCCGTGGATTTGCTGACACATATGGCTTATCGTATCGTCTAATTGAACGACCGGATGAAATTCAAGAAGCGATTGAAGATGGCGTTCATTTAATCGAATTCCCATCGAATCGTGAGGAGAATGTGACGATCCATCGAGGTTGGACACAATCTGTCTGCGCTCGCCTCATCACGGAGAACGAATCATGAACATCGATTTACGTGGCGTACGTTATGAAGTGATTCATCGCGGTGAGGGAAAACCGGTATTATTTTTACACGGATTCACTGGAAACGCCCATTGGGTCGATTCGCTCCCTACATTACCGATTCGTCTTGTGTCACCGTCGCTCCTCCAACATGGCGCAACGGAGCACCCTTCAGTCAATCGTTCGACAATGAGTCAGCAAGTTAAGGATTTGTCCCGCTTACTGGATACGGACGACCGACCTTGGACAGTCGTCGGCTATTCACTCGGTGGGAGAATCGCATTGACACTCGCCGCATGCGACGAGCGTGTCGAACATGTCATCGGGATCAGCACGACCCCCGGTCTGCTCACTTCTAAGGAACGAGCCGCACGCCGCCGCCAAGATGCAGAATTGGCTCACTTGATTGAAACCAAGGGTATCGCTGCATTCGTGAATCGCTGGGAGAACCTTCCGCTTTGGCGACAGACGGAAGACATGAAACGTTCACTCCGAACAGGTCGGCTCGCCCAACAACCGAATGCCCTCGCAAACAGTTTGCGGTCAATCGGTACGGGACATATGCCATCGTTATGGGGCACATTGCAGTGTCTCCCCCGTACCGACTTGATTGTCGGGTCAGACGATCTCAAGTTCAAAGCCATCGCAAGATACATGCAGGAAGAGCGACCAGATATTAAAATCTATGAAATTTCAAACGCAGGGCATGCTCCTCATATTGAGAATGCATCAGAGTTTGGTACAATAATAAAGAAATTGATTTTAGGGGGTATTTAAAATGGAATCAGTAGCGAACTGGACATCGGTCCGGACGTATGAAGACATTAAATATGAAACGTGGAACGGGATTGCCAAAATCACCATCAACCGTCCCGAAGTGCGCAATGCATTCCGTCCGTTGACGGTCAATGAATTGATTGATGCATTCGCTCGCGCGCGCGACGATAAAGAAGTCGGCGTCATCATCTTGACAGGTGAAGGCGAAAAGGCATTCTGTTCAGGTGGAGACCAAAAAGTTCGCGGACATGGTGGCTATGTCGGGGAAGATGAAATCCCACGCTTGAACGTCCTCGACCTTCAGCGCTTGATTCGCGTCATTCCAAAACCGGTCATCGCCATGGTCGCAGGTTTCGCAATCGGCGGAGGACACGTCCTTCACGTCGTCTGTGACTTGACGATTGCAGCGGACAACGCTCGCTTCGGACAAACAGGTCCTAAAGTCGGTTCGTTCGATGCAGGATACGGTTCTGGATACTTGGCACGCATCATCGGCCATAAAAAAGCTCGTGAAATCTGGTACCTTTGCCGTCAATACGATGCACAAGAAGCACTCGACATGGGACTCGTCAACACGGTCGTCCCACTCGATCAACTCGAAGCAGAAACGATCAAGTGGTGCCAAGAAATCTTACAACACTCACCTACAGCGCTTCGCTTCTTGAAAGCAGCAATGAACGCAGATACAGATGGTCTTGCCGGACTTCAGCAACTCGCTGGAGACGCAACGCTTCTCTACTACACGACAGATGAAGCAAAAGAAGGACGCGATGCGTTCAAAGAAAAACGTGACCCTGACTTCGGTCAATTCCCACGTTTCCCTTAATTGTTGAGAGAGTAGCGATTTCGCTACTCTTTTTTTGGAGGTGACAGCTATGTATGAATGGATTCGGAAACACCCAGCGTCACATCTCGCCCTTGTGACAGCTGACGATCGATTGACATGGGCAATGCTACGCACGGAAAGCCTTCAACTTGCCCAGTTCATCCATGAACAGACACCCACCGCCAAACGAATTGGCATATTCGCTAAAAACAGCAAAGACTATGTCATCGCCGTCCACGCGGTGCATCTGCTCGGAAAAGTGCTTGTGCCGTTGAACACACGGCTGACTGAAGAGGAAGTGCGTACTCAGTTACAAACAGCAAAAGTGAACCTTCTCCTCGTCGACGCAGAAATCGATTTGTCCGTCACCCAACTTCTGATCACAGATCGGGCCACTTCATGTTTCAACGCGCCCCATGAGTGGAAAGAAAATGAAACCATGTCGCTCATGTTCACGTCCGGTACGACCGGTCGAGCCAAAGCAGTGCAACAGACGTACGGGAATCACCTCGCTAGCGCCCGAGCCGCTGAAGCGCATTTGGACTATCGTCCATCAGACCGGATGCTCGCGGTGACCCCGCTCTTTCATATGAGCGGACTTTCCCAAGTGTATCGGAGTGCCATCATCGGTTCGACTCTCTATGTCGAGCCGCGATTTGATGTCGATCGAACCCTTCACGTCATCGAAACAGAAGGCATCACCCAACTGTCACTCGTCTCAATTATGCTGCAACGATTGCTCTATGCCGGTCTGAAGAAGCATCATCTTCGCACGTTACTCGTCGGAGGCGGGCCCGTCCCGCGCTCATTACTAGAAGAAGCAGAACGACGGCAGTTACCCATTGCTCAGACATACGGGATGACCGAGACGTGCTCTCAAGTCGCGACGTTACTTCCGAGCGAAGCGCTCTCACATATCGGTTCGAGTGGGCAGGCAATCGCCCCCACAAGAATTCGAATTAATTCAGACGGAGAGATTGAAGTAAAGGGACCAACTGTGACGAAAGGATATTTCGAACAACCTGAATCAGACGCTTGGACACCCGATGGTTATTGGCGAACGGGTGACCTCGGCACGATGAGGGATGGCTATTTATATGTACACGATCGCCGAACCGACCTTATTCTGTCTGGTGGTGAAAATGTTTATCCTGCTGAAATCGAAGCCGCCATGTTACGCTGTACCGGCGTCCAAGACGTCGGCGTCACGAAACAATCACATCCGACTTGGGGAGAAGTCCCAATCGCCTTCGTCGTCGGCTCCTATGACCCAGCCGAGATGCAGGAAGTTCTCGATTCACAGTTGGCTAAATATAAGCACCCGATCACCATCCACCACGCACCGAATTTACCACGAAACGCGAACGGAAAATTAATGCGCCATCGCTTAAAGGAGCTACTGCCATGATCAAACGTGCTGACCTTTCCATCGTCCCGTTGACGTTTAAACACCCGATCGTGACGGCACACGCCGTCTTATCTGTCCGAAGAACGCTCATCCTTCGTCTAGAGACCGTAGACGGTGTCGTCGGATACGGAGAAGGTGCTGCTTTTGAGACCCCTTGGTACACGGAAGAAACGACCCGATCGATGATCGATACGTCCAAATTGATTCTCAATTTACTGAAAGGGATGACGGTCACGACGGACGTGTTTCCGAACTTGGTCTCGTCCATCATCGGTCAGCACATGGCAAAGGCGATGTGGGAAAGTGCACTCTGGGAGATTGAAGCAACGCGCGCGAACAAATCACTCAAGTCATTCATGAGCGCCGGAGATTCCGTTTCCTGCGGACGAACAATCGGGATTGGGTTACTGAATCAAACGATGAAATCCATCGAGACGGCATTAGCTGACGGATTCGAACGCATCAAATTAAAGGCATCTCCTAATGAACTGCTTCCTGCCCTACGTGAGATTCGCGCGGTCTTCCCTGACGCGCCTCTCATGATTGATTTAAACGGAAGTGCGTCCGATCAACCGATGGAATGGTTCGAACAACTCGATGCCCATCGGTTATTGATGATCGAACAACCGTACCCAAGCCGACAATTCACAAAATCAGCGGCTCTCCAAGCAAAACTCACGACCCCCATTTGTCTCGACGAATCCATCACGTCTTATGACGACGTGGATACGATGGCACAGCTTGGTGCCGGAAAAATCGTCAACATTAAACCCGCACGTGTCGGTGGGCTTAGCGAGGCGCTCCACATTCGAAAACACGGAACGCCATACTGGGTCGGTGGCATGTATGAATCCGGTATCGGAAGATATCATACACTCTTGTTTGCTTCGTTAAGCGGCGCGAGCTTCCCCACGGACATGTCAGGCACGAGCGCTTATTTCGAGCAAGATTTACTCGATACCCCGCTTGAAGTGGAGAATGGAAAGTTAACGCTTCCAGATTCTGTACAACCAGATTGGAATGTGATTGAACGGTTACGCGAAGAAGTGATTACATTGCAAACATGAAAAAGGTGCGGTTCACGAGAACCACACCTTTTTACGTTAACGGAACGATCCCGTTAACACTTCATATCCATCTTCTGTGACAACAACTGTATGCTCGAACTGCGAAACAAGACTCTTGTTCGGAGTGAAGAGCGTCCAACCATCCTCTTCCGATTGATAGACGATTTCATCCTTTGTCGAGATGAACGTCTCAACAGCAATCACTTGCCCGGCTTTTAATAACTGATTTTCTTCGCGACTATAATAGTTCGAGATCGTCTCTGGCTCCCCGTGCAATGTCCGACCGAGTCCGTGTCCGGCCAAGTTCCGGATGACCGTGAATCCATTCTTTCTCGCGTCAGCGTAAATTGCCTTCCCAATCTGATTGACTTTCACACCCGCCTTGACCTTGCTGAGTCCCGCTTCTAATGAAGTCAAGGATACTTCAACCAAACGTTCGTGCTGGGGTGACTTCGCCGCCCCCGCAATCACTGTACGCCCCGTATCGGCATAATATCCATCCTTCACAGCGGAGACGTCGACATTGACGATATCGCCCTCTTGAATGACTTCATCTCCCGGAATACCATGGGCAGCAACGTCATTGAGCGAGATACATGTGTAACCTGGAAATTCGTACATCGTAATCGGTGCAGAAGCTGCACCTTCTTCTTCTAAAATACGTTGCCCGATCGCATCTAATTCTTTTGTTGTCATACCGGGCTTAACGGCTTTCGCCATCTCATCTCGCGCAAGTGCGACGATTCGCCCGATTTCGCGCAATGCATCGTAATCATAATCTAGCATCGTCCATCTTCCTTTCAATCCAATAATCGATTTTGATATAAATATTCTTCAGAGATGTCGGCAAATAAGAACATGCCGTCCGGTAACGGATAGCTAAAGGTTCGCGTCACTTCATTCGAACTGAAATCACGATAGTCTCCCGATAAATAGCCACGCCCTCGAACATCCATCGCCGCCATCGTCTGAATGAAATACGGTCGGAAACTCCAGTTATAGCCTCGATACGTATTATCGACACGCCATTCTCCATTCACGCAGTAAACGTTTGCACTCGTCTGGAAACCTGTCTTATCCGTTATATAATAGCGAACAAACACCTCTTCCAGTTTTGGGGCGATGAATTGAATCCACTCGTCTTTCTTGTCTCTCGACCATTTTCCGGATTGAACGAGTTCTCCAATGCGGCGATGTAACTCAAATTCAAGCTCGTACAAGCGATTCAATCGTTTCTGGTCATGTAAAAAGAAGGAAGGCACTTCTTGTGCCAACACACCCATACCTTTGATTTCTCGTTGGGGAATCTCATCTTCCAAGCCTAGTAGGCCACCCATGTAATACCGACCACCGTGCTGCCACGCGTAACGAAGCTGTCCGATGTGGTTGATGGATTTGTAAAGAAGCGGGGCACCAAGCTTCGAAGCAATATACTCCATCGTCTGAAGCATGTTCGGATAGGTGACCGATAACGTCTTTTTCTCGACCATCGTGCCAAGGTCGACGAGCAATAATTCTGGCGCAAGCGTCATGATGTCTTCGATACTCGTGGATTCGGCAAAGTCTAATGCAATTTTCAATCCATAGGACCGATAGTATTGAATGACACGTGACAATCGCGGGACGTCGACTAAGTCCGTCCCTTGTAAGGTCACATAAATACGGTGTAACGGAAAATTCAATTCGCGTAGTGGGGCTAAAAAGGCTTCTCCCCCTTCTTCGAGAATCCATTCCGACCGGCATCTGAACGTGACGAATGGTTTGACGTCACGAAGTTGCGCTGCCGCGAGTTGCTCCATTCGTTGGGCGATGTCTAATTGATACTCGAGGGGAACGTCATCATCATAAAAAAACGGTGTCAATGATTCGCCTCGGAATCGTCCATGTACCATATATCCTTCCACTTGAAACGTCGCCGCTCCAAGGATTGGTTCATACGTCACCATCACTTCTTCAGGATGGACCATCACTTCTACCGCATCCACAATTCATCACCTCTTCGTTAAATGCGAAAACGAGCTACAATCAGCTCGTTCGCGTGTGTACATACATATAGGCACCGAAACAAGCAATAAAATAGGCGATACTCACCACGCCATATGCAATGCCCATCTTTCCGCCTACTCCAATGGCTAACACTAAAAAAATCATCGCTCCAAATAACAATGTCGCCACGGGGATATAACGAAAATTAGGACGGTCTGTCTTTGACACGATTGGTTTGAGTGCGATTACACAACCAAGCAACACAAGGAGACCGAAACTTAATTCCACCATCCGTTGACACCTCATCCTTCTATCTCTACTCAACTAGTGTAGCACGACACAATAAAAAATGCCGCAAATCCACTTAAGGAAATGCGGCATTTCACGATGATTAGTCACGCGGACGGCGTGGACCACGGTCATCCGAGCGACGACGATCGTCACCACGGAATGATCCTTTACGGTCTCCGCTACGTCCATCACGACGTTCGCCACCGCGTCCACCACGACGGTCGCCACCACGGCCACCGCCACGACGGTCGTTACGGCCACGGTATCCACCGCGATCGCCACCACGGCCACCTTGGCGTTTCACACGAACTGGTTCAGCGTACGAGATTTCAACAGGTGTTGAATCTGGCTCTTTCGTCAATCCACGGAGGGCAGCAGCGAGAATTTCAACTGCTTCGTACTCTTCAAGAAGTTCTGTCGCAAGTTGCGTGTAAGCTTTGAAGTCGCCCGCTTGAACGCGTTCGATCAATTCTTCAGCTGCTTGCTTTTGGTTTCCTTCAAGTACTTCCGCGATTGTCGGTACGTGACGACGGTTCATGCGTTTGTTCGTTACACGTTCAATTGCCTTCACTTGTCCAAATTCACGTGGCGTGATGAACGTGAGGGCTGTACCAGTTTTACCAGCACGACCTGTACGACCGATGCGGTGTACGTAGCTTTCTGGGTCTTGTGGTACATCGAAGTTGTAAACGTGTGTGACACCTGAAATATCAAGTCCACGTGCCGCAACGTCAGTCGCTACCAAGATATCGATTGTTCCGTTTTTGAAACGACGAATAACTTGGTCACGTTTTGATTGCGTCAAGTCTCCGTGAAGACCGTCTGCAGTGTATCCGCGTTTGATGAGGGCTTCTGTCACTTCATCTACACGTTTCTTCGTACGAGCGAAGATGATGCTGAGTTCTGGTGAGTCGATGTCGATCAATCGGCAAAGCGTATCGAATTTTTGACCTTCGCGCAATTCGATGAACTGTTGGTTGATGTTCTCAACCGTCATTTCTTTCGCTTTCACTTTGATGATTGTCGGCGACTTCATGAAGCGCTCAGCAATCTTTTTGATTTGTGGTGGCATCGTTGCCGAGAAGAGAAGCGTTTGGCGCTCTTCAGGAAGACCTGCCAAAATCGTTTCGATATCTTCAACGAAGCCCATGTTGAGCATTTCATCCGCTTCATCCAAGATGACTGTTTGAATGTCATCGAGTTTGATTGTCTTACGCTTCATGTGGTCCATGAGACGTCCTGGTGTCGCTACGACGATTTGCGGGTTCTTTTTCAAACCACGGATCTGACGGTCGATTTGTTGACCACCGTATACTGGAAGTGCGTATACGCGCTTCGTTTCACCGATTTTGTTTAATTCTTCTGCAACTTGAATCGCAAGTTCACGTGTCGGTGCAAGAACGAGTGCTTGGACTTGACGCGCCTTTGAATCGATTCGCTCAATTGTCGGAATACCGAAAGCTGCTGTTTTCCCTGTACCTGTTTGTGCTTGTCCTAATACGTCCACTCCCGTGAGTGCGACAGGAATTGTCTCAGCTTGGATCGGTGTAGCTTCCTCGAAGCCCATTTTGTGTACACCTTTTACTAATGCTTCACTTAATTGTAAGTCTTGAAATTTTGTCAAATTATATTCTCCTTTGTTCATACAAAAAACGTCTGAGTTCAGTTTGACAGATCTACAGACGTTTTCTCAATGTTTCCTCATAGTCAACTTTATTAACTATAACGTATTTCTTCCTAAAATGAAAGAAATACATTTTCAAACTTTTTCATGTCACCCGAACATGAGTTATCTTATTTTAATTTGTAGCCGTTGTCGAGCTTTTCAACTTGCTTCTCTTTCAACAGTTTTCCAAGCGCTCGTTTAAATGCCGCTTTACTCATCCCGAATTCACGGTCGACGATGTCAGGTGATGTCTTATCTCCGTATGGCATTTGTCCTCCACGTTCTTCAATATACGAGAGGATGCTCGCCGCATCACCATCAATCGCCTCGTACGCACGTGGCTTCATCGAAACGAGGACCGTACCATCTTGTTTGACTTGTGTCACACGAACGGTCAACTGTTCTCCGAGACGTGGCCAACGCGTCATCTCTGCCTCATGCAAGAAACCGAGTGATTCGCCTTCGACCCATACGTTGACGCCCACTTCACGTTTATTGACGACGATGGCCTGGACATCTTGGTTGTTCCATTCTTCTTTCGAAGGACGTGCCAACAAGTTCAAAAATGCATATGGGGCAGGGTCTCCGAGTAAACGACCTTTTTGGTCATACTTCAATCGAATACACAATTGATCGCCTGTTTGTGGCCAATACGACCGGTTCTCCGGTAAATCATCCATGGAAACGAGAACGTCCTTTTGAATTCCGATATTCACAAAGACCCCAGTGTTGTACCGGACGCCCGTTACCTCAAACCATTCATACTCATCAAATGAAACGGTCGGAATCGTCATCGTTGATGCGAGACGTCCTTCTGAATCATGATATAAGAAGACGCGAACTGTTTGACCGATCGTCACTTCTTCTGTCTGTTCTTTACGGTGAAGGAGCACCTCTTCGCGGCCGTTACTAATGAATACTCCAAAATCAGCAGAACGTTCCGCGACTAAATCTACTACTTCTCCTGCGCGCAATGCCATTACACCCACATCCTTTTCTAAGCTATTACTGTCAGTATACCTATCTACACACGTTCCTAATCATATCATGTTCTCTTTCAACATTTTGAATAAATGTGTCGAAAATGTGAACGTGTTTTGAGACAGTTGAAATGGCGATTGTTTAATGAACTCACATGATTTATTAAAATTTTGTGACAATTTTGTGAACGCCTTTTTTTCTGCTAGTATCCTTTTTTTGAAAACGTTATTATATAGGAAGTGTCCAGTATAGATAAGGTTTCATTTAGGATTGATCGGGGGATAATAAATGTTTGATATACAGTCTCGTTCTTTTGCAAAACGTTTTACAAAAGGATTACTTGTCGCCTTTTTCGCATTGCTCGCATCACTCAGTTTTATTTTCTCAAACGGTGTCGATACGAACGTTTCGTCATCTTCGACTTACATGACCCAAGAGTAAACGCCATTCAGCCAACTGAAGGCGTTTTTTCTTTGGAATACATAACAGGATTTTCCTTCAAAAAGTCGAATACGATTAAAAGACCATGCCTTTTTCTTTCATACCCTTTAAGAAAAGGAGACTCCGCTATGATTTTTTATTTTCTCACGACCATTTTATCAATCGTAGGACTTGCTTTCTTGTTCCAGACTGAATTGTACAAAGATCCAATCGGGACATTTCTATTCGCCGTCTTGATTGCCATGGGACTCTCTTCCTTCAAACAACTCTTCATGCAGGCAAACGAGTATTTTGTAGAAAGACGGAACCAGAAACGAATCAAACGCGTCGTGGACAGAATGCACTCTACGACTCGAAAACGCTCTACATAACGCTCGTCTTCCCTCGCCACATTTGGTATCCTATGTAGGAACAGACATCGTACAATGGATTTATAATCGCAGGAGGCACACAACCGTATGAATGAAATCCCGTTATCGAATGAATGGCTACTTCGTTATTCACCTGTCATGGAGCTCTGGTTAAAAGAGGACGGCATTTTGCTCGTCGATGATGACAACCGAATCCGTCTCACTCTCGAAATCGGAAGTGACCAGGCCATGCAAATCAAAAGTATCGAGCAAGACGGCGCCTATTTCGTCGTCGATCCTGTGAATAAACGCATTACGTTCGAGCTCGAAGAAGAGGAAGAAGAGAGCGATTCTCGCTTTTGGGAATAAGGATTCATGCCGAAGGGTCGGATTCTCGTCAAGAGAAGAAGACTCTTTCTTGTTGTCATCATGAGAGGAGAGAATAGAATGATTCGAACAGCTGTATGGTTTTTCTCATTTTTTGCCGTATTACCGATCACCGTCCCGTTTTTACAGAAAGCGAAAAAAATCGAAACACCGAAACGTTACCGTTACGTACAAGATATCGCTTATAAATGGGCACAGTTTCTACTAAAAATCGCAGGTGCAGACGTCCGTGTCCATGGCCAAGACCAGATTCCGGATGAACCCGTCGTCTACGTGTCGAACCACCAAGGAAACTTCGATGTCCCGATCATGTTGACCGCCACGAAACGACCGAAAGCGTTTATCTCAAAAATCGAGGTTCAAAAATTCCCGATTATCCCACGTTGGATGGAATTGATGGGATGTATCTTCATCGACCGGAGTGACCGTCGGCAATCGATTCAAGCCATTCGTTCCGGAGTCGAAACGATTCAATCCGGTCAATCGATGATTGTCTTCCCAGAAGGCACACGCTCAAAAGGTGGACCGATGAAGGAGTTTAAAGCTGGAAGTTTGACGCTTGCCACATCAAGTGGTGCGAAGATTGTTCCAGTCGCGATTCAAGGCAGTTATAAATTGTTAGAAGCCAAAAATCGAATCACCCCGGCAACGGTCGATGTCACATTCTTACCTGCGATTGATCCGGCCGATTTGCCGAACAAGGAAATCGCAGCGACGGTCGAGGCGGCCATTCGTCAACAGCTTGAAGGAGAGAACGCATGAGTTTATTAATGATTGAAGGCATTCATAAAGAGTTTGCCGACAAAGTCTTATTTGATGATGTGACGATGACAATCCATCCCGGAGACCGTATCGGGATTATCGGCGTGAACGGTTCGGGGAAATCGACGTTCATGAAAATCATCGCCGGTACCGAGACAGCAGATCGAGGCACGATGCAGCATCCGAACGATTATCGGATTCGCTACTTGACTCAAACGGTTCAATTTAACGAAGGACAAACGATTCTAGACGCTTTGTTCACAAGTGACACTCCGTCCGTTCAAGCGTTGAAACAGTTCGAACGCGCCCGGCAAGCACTCGAAGCGGACCCGACAAGTGAGCAATTACTTGAACGCTTCATGAAAGCCCAACAGGCCGTCGATGCCGCAGACGCTTGGGAAACGGAAGCAAAACTGAAGTCGATTTTGAACCGGCTCGGTCTTCCTGACGTGTCAATCGATGTGAACGCCTTGTCTGGGGGTCAACAAAAGCGAGTCGCGCTCGCCGCAGCGTTACTCGATGAAGCGGACTTGCTCCTTTTAGATGAGCCGACGAACGAACTGGATGCCGATACAATCGCATGGCTCGAAACGATGCTTGCCGATTACCGAGGAGCCATCCTGCTCATCACCCACGACCGCTATTTCTTGAATCGTGTCACGAATCACATTTTGGAGATTGCGGATGGAACGAGTTACTTCTATAACGGGAACTATGAACTCTTTCTCGAGAAGCGTGCCGAGCGCAAAGCGCGGGCACAATCGATGGAACAGAAACGACAGAATATATTACGTCGCGAACTCGCCTGGTTACGTCGAGGCGCGAAAGCCCGGACAACGAAACAAAAGGCACGCATTCAACGCGTCGAAGACTTGAAACATCAAGAGAGCTTAGCAGAAGACGAGACGCTCGACGTTTCGGTCGGATCACGACGTCTCGGCAAAAAGGTCATCGAAGTCGAAGATTTGTCTTTCGGATACGACGACTCCCTTCTCATTCGGCAGTTTAATTGGATTTTCGGTCGCCGTGAACGCTACGGAATCGTCGGACCGAACGGGAGTGGGAAATCAACACTCATGAACTTGCTCGCCAAGCGCCTAGAACCGACAAACGGTACGATCGTGCACGGAGAAACTGTTTATTTAGGCTATTACGGACAACAAGTCGAATTTGAAGACGAGTCACGACGGGTCATCGATGAGATCGAACGCATCGCCAAAGTCATTCATACACCGGACGGCGAGGTCATCACGGCGGGGCAGATGCTCGAACGTTTCCTTTTCTCACCGGACGCGCAATACAAACCAATTGCGAAGCTATCTGGTGGCGAAAAACGACGCCTTGTCCTCCTGCGGATTCTCATGGATGAACCGAACGTCTTGTTCCTCGATGAACCGACGAACGATTTGGACACAGAGACGTTGTCTGTTTTAGAAGACTACTTAGAATCATTCCCAGGTACAGTCATCGCCGTCAGTCACGACCGCTATTTCTTAGACCGGATCGCCGGACAGTTGATTGCCTTCGAAGATGGGATCATCCAGGTGTATCACGCAGAATATAGTGACTACCTGGCCATGCGACAAGAAGAGGTTCGTCAAGTGAAGAAAGAGAAAGAACCTAAAGAGAAAAAGGAACGCGTGAAGTCGGAGGTCGTGAAATTCACCTTCAAAGAACAGAAGGAATGGGACACGATCGAAGAAGACATCGCCGCACTTGAAGAGCAGATTGAAGCGCAAGAAGCGACACTTGCATCAGCGGGTAGCGACCTTGGTAAAGTCAATGAGTTGTACGCAACAATCGCAGAACTGAAAGAAACACTCGATGCGAAGATGGAACGTTGGACCTACCTATCCGAAATCGATGAACAAATACAAGCACAGAAAAAAGGCTGACCTCCAAATAAGGTAGCTTATCAAATTTAATAAAAAGAGGTGGATTTCCAGAGCGTGTTCCGGAAATCCACCTCTTTTTTATCATTTCACTCGAATGACGATTTTGCCTTTGGCATGCCCTTCTTCTCCATAGTCATGAGCAAGTTTCATGTCTTCTAAATCAAAGACCCGGTCAATCACAGGTTTCAGTTCGCCTTTTTCAACAGCTTCCGCAATTTTTTTCAAACGCTCCCCTGTCGGTTGCATAAAGACGTACTCGGCACGGGCCTTCGCCTGTTTGGCTTCCTCTTCATTCGGGGGTGTGGAGATGGAGACGAGCATCCCATTCTCTTTAAGCATTCGATACAGTTTACCCTGCCCGTCGCCCCCCATCGTATCAAATACGAAATCAAGATCGCGGACGGCCTCTGCCGGGTCTTGTTGTTTATAGTCGATGACCTCGTCCGCTCCCAGGTTTTTGACCCAGTCCACGTTCTGCGTACTCGTCGACGTGACGACATACAAACCGTGTGCTTTCGCGAGCTGGATGGCTACTGTCCCGACACCACCTGATCCAGCTCCGATGAAGATGCGATCACCCGGTTTGGCATCCATCACTTCGAACATGACTTGCCATGCCGTATGGGCGACGAGCGGAAGTGATGCGGCCTCCTCGAAATTCAGTGAAGTTGGTTTTTTGACGACGAGATGCGCATCGACCGCGACGTATTCGGCATATGTGCCTTGTCGTGCAATATCCGGACGACTGAATACTTCATCCCCCACCTCGAGCTCGGTCACATTCGCCCCAACTTCTTTGATGACACCCGATACATCCCACCCAATGACGAGTGGCATCTCGAAATGAAGCATTTCTTTCAAGTATCCTTCACGGAGCTTCCAATCCACCGGGTTGACACTTGCGGCATGAACCTCAATCAATACGTCATCTGCACCGATCGTCGGTTGTTCAAGTTCACCTACTTTGAATTCGTCTGATCCGCCATATTGTTCGATATATGCTGCTTTCATCTCATCATCCTCCTTTGATTGACTCACTTCTAGTTGGTTCCCATTTTATTTCTCTTACAAACGAAAAAAGCACACCGCTTGTGGTCGGTGTGCTCAGACTGGCTGATGGGTCATATAGCTATAGACATACACGTCATGAGATTGTCCCCGCTGACGCATATAGTTATGTAGTCTACCTTCTTGAACGAATCCATTCTTCTCTAACATGCGTTGCGATGCGAGATTCTCGACATAGATAATGGCACCAACCCGTTCAATTTCACACGTCACAGCAAACTGAAGTGCCGCGTGAAGTGCTTCTGTCGCATAGCCTGCACTCCAATATTCCGGTCTAAGTTCATAACCGATCTCGGCACGACGGTGCGAAGGAGCTCGATTGTGAAAACCGATTGTCCCGATTAACGCTTTTGATTCGCGATGCTCGATTGCAAAACGGATGATCGCACCTGTTTCGATTTGTGCGAGCATATGGGTGAGCATCTGTTCCGTTTCTTCTAACGTCCGATGTGGCTCCATTCCGTAGTGGCGTAGCACGTGTTCATCTGAAAAGATGGCGAATACGTGCGGACCATCCTCCATTTGGAGAGGTCGCAGTCGGAGGCGCTCCGTTTCAATCACAGGGAGACGGTTCATCCTTTACTGACCAAGTTATGTTGGAACGCATAGACGACTGCCTGGGTCCGGTCATAGACGTCAAGCTTCGTCAAGATGTTCGACACGTGTGTCTTCACTGTTTTGAGTGAGATGAACAATTCGTCCGCAATCACTTGATTCGACTTGCCTTCCGCCATCAGTTGCAAAATTTCTCGTTCCCGAGCAGTAAGACTCTCATGAAGGGTCATTTCCGGATGACGCAGGCGTTCGAGCATCTTTCCTGTTACCTGGGCGGCCATGACCGGATTGCCGGCAGCGGTTTGACGAATCGCATCTGCGATTTCATTTGCATTCGCTGTCTTGAGGACATAGCTCATCGCACCGGCTTCGATAACGGGATACACTTTCTCATCATCCAAGAAACTCGTCACGACCAAAATTTTCGCTTCTTTCCAACTTGCTTTAATTCGTTTCGTCGATTCGACTCCGTCAACGGGCTCCATCACCAAGTCCATGAGGACAACATCCGGCTTCTCCGCAATCGCAAGCTCCGCTCCTGTCGCTCCGTCCGATGCTTCGCCCACGACTTCGATGTCCGGTTGTGTCGATAAAAAGGCAGATACGCCCGCCCGAACCATTTCATGATCATCAATTAATACAACTCGAATCATCATTACCCCTCCACTTGTTGTTTCACACGTACTTCAATTTGTGTCCCGACATTCGGCACACTGACTAATCGCAACGTTCCACCGACTTCTGCCGTGCGCTCTCTTATCGATTGTAATCCATATGAAGCGACTTGTGTATCGTCCACATTAAATCCGATCCCATCATCGTTAATCTTTAAAATGACCGTCTGCTGCACGGTTCGCATCTCGATTTCTAAACGAGTCGCTTTGGCGTGTCGTAACGTGTTACTAATCGCTTCCTGAACAATCCGAAACAGTTCGTTTTCAGTGTGCCGGGAGAGCTTCACTTCCTCTAAACGCCAGACGAGCTCGGTCGATTGTTTACGAGACAGTTCTTCTAACAAGCGTTCGATTCCCGTCTTGAGTGTCATGCCTTCTAATTCGACCGGTCGTAGTTGTAACAGCAACGAACGCATCTCTGCCTGTGCGGTCTGCGCCATGAGCTCGACTTGTTCCATTTGTTTACTCGCGAGATCTGGTTTCGTCTGCATCGTCTGTTTGACCGCTGTCGTCATCATCGAGATGGCATAGAGCTGTTGACTCACCGAATCATGAAGTTCTCGTGCGACGCGACGTCTTTCTTCTACGACGGCCTCACTCCGTGCCTCTTCCACACTGACCGGACGCTCACCGACTCGCTTCGCCATCTCGACCATCTCTTGGCGCTGTTTCGATACGCGGACGATTCGTTCGAGTGTATCTCGGTAAGGGGACATCGGGCGGAAAGTGATGTCTTTTTGATTCTCCAGTTTCCAAAGGGCATTGGCGACTTCTCGAAAGTCTCGGCGCAAATAAAAATACGAACCGACGCCAAAGATACTTCCGATCAAGACGGCAATCACCAGGATGGACACACCGAAAGGCAACCCTTCTTCACGCGAAAATAAATCGCTCAATGAAGTCGAGTCACCTATGAGAAACGCTACTGTGATCAAGAAAGCCGTCAACAGGCTACTAAACAGTTGATGCCAGACGACCGTTCGTGGATAAGAATCTTTTTTCATACCGTCATCACCTCGACACTTCCGCTCATGAGCACGATATGAATCCGGACTTTTCGCGTGGCCTGGACATAATCATCAGACGCTGTATAGAAGCGACGATTGAAAACCGGCGAATAGTTCGAGTCATCAACCTGCACTTTACCGAAGCCGATCGACGCGTCAATCGAATAGTCATACCCTGCAGGAATGAGGATTCGAATATCTCCTGCGAGTCCATTGAGGAGTAAGAACGTCTCTCCTTCCGGAATGATGGCTTGTGACAAATCCATCTCGACATCCCGTAGTAAAAAGAACTCATTCGTATCACGTAACACATAGTGCCCCGATTCCTTCATCCCAAATGAGAAGGCTTGTTCTTGACGAAGGGGTGTCCGGATTTTCGATTCGACCGGTCGATTCTTATAGAGTCGATAGCCGAATAACAGGAGAAGTCCGGAGAGCACGAATCCGAATGCCGCAGATGAGAAGATCAAGCCAATCAAGAGGATTCCCCCAATTGCGTAAAAAATATAGCTAGCAGACTGCTTGCCACGACGACTGAACCGTCGCCCGATATAGAGGAGAAGCAGCGGGATGATCATGCTGAATAAGACGCTATTGCCACCCGTCACAATATCGATGAAGAGTCCGACTGAAAATAAGATAATCATAAATCCAATGATTTGACGTGTGTTCCAACGTTCCATGTCCATTCCCCCTTTCTGTTCATATGTATGAAGCAAAGAAAGCGATGACCTTGTTCAGGTCATCGCCGAACCATCGCCTCACTCTTGTTTAAAGCGACGCTCCAGTTCTTTCAATTTTGCTTCAAAATCATCTTCATCTTCCTGCGCGTCTTGCTTCTCTTCGGCAGGTTGTTCTTCCTCAGTGAATGGATGCGACTGAGACGTATTTTGACCAAAGATTTGGTCGAGTGCCCCTTTTAACAAGTCTAGGTTTTCGCGCATCGCAAACTCATAGCGTTTATTTTGCATCTCATCGAGTTTGAGTTTCATCTCGAGCGCACGACGCTCTAATGTATCCAACTCGCGCTCACCTTCGTCAATCAATCCTTCAAAGTAACGGTACTGTTCCCCGTAATGTTTGGATTCGAGTGCCGCACGTTCTGCCAACTTTTCTTCCCCGGCTTGTTTCGCCAGTTCTGTTTGCTCATATCGTTTATCTGCCATCTTCTTGGCATCATCACGTTTTCCAGCAAGTTCTGCAAGCAATGTACGTTGACGTTCCACGAGTCGTTCAACCGACAACGCTTCCTTCTCCGCTCCGCGGATATGACGGTTCAATTCCGCTTCTCCACTTGAACGTGGCATCTCTTTATCCTGATACTTCTTCACTTCTTTCGAAATTTCTTTCGTCAATTCATTCGCTAATTCACGAAACTGATCAAACGGTGTCTTCATGGTGAATCCTCCTTATGAAATCTCAACGACGATTAACAAATTTTTGCCACACTTGATCAAACTGCTGGAAGCTGCTCCGACCGGCACGCGTTCCGTCTGCATTTAAAATCTCGACATCCGGGTCGCGTTTTTCACTTGTATACATCATATACCCTTTAAACAACAACCACGCGACAATGATTCCGACGAGCGCCCAAATGTTTGAGAGCATCGTCCCAATCCCAATGACGGCAAGGATCCCGAAACCAACTTTAGCACCGATGTGTGTCACAGCCTGAAAACGGACTCCAGCCCAAAGCGTCAAGAGCGCTCCTAATCCGAATAAGATCATATTCGGTAAAGAACCGATCAACACGAGCACTAGAGCGATCGCGGCTACGATGAACAACACCTTTTTCACTTGGTGATTCATCTGTCATCCCTCCTTGTTAAGTACACTCTTATCATAATACGTTATTTGACATAGGTCGACGAGCGGAAGGCTTGTTTCACCTCGGTCTTTAGACTGAGATGGTACCGTTTCCAATAACTGTGGTACACTAATGCTATCGAACAACGAAAGGATGATGTTTTATGAGCAACATGATGCATGCACGTAACCAAATGTCAGCAAATCGGAGGGCTGTCGTCCTCCATCATTAAAGGGAGGATTCTTTTTGAATCAACAAACTGAAACGGGACGTGTCACGGCACAGTTCCAACATCTTTATACGGTATCAATCGGAGAAAACGCCTATATGTGCGGGGTTTCCGGAAAATTTCGACATGCCGCGACGAGCGAACGGGATTACCCGGTCATCGGCGATTATGTCACGATTCAAGTTCGCGAGCATGGTCAAGGTACGATTCACCATCTCCTTGAGCGTCGGACCGTTCTTTCACGAGCGGCCGCCGGCAACGAGACACGTGAACAACTGATCTGCGCGAACGTCGACTACGTCTTGATTACGATGGCGTGTGGACACGACTTCAACATTCGTCGCCTAGAACGCTATACGCTAGCCGCTTGGGACACCGGGGCAATCCCAATCATCGTCTTGACAAAGACCGATCAAGTCGACTCCGTCGACACATTGCTCGAAGACATTCAAGTGAACGCACCCGGAATTCAAGTATTCCCCGTCAGTGCTGTGACGGGAGAAGGTGTGGCTGAACTTCGTCACGCATTGCCGAGTGAGAGCACGATCGCCTTCGTCGGTTCGTCCGGCGTCGGAAAATCTACGCTGACGAACGCCCTCGCCCACGAGACACTTGCCGTCACGCAAGCCGTCCGGGCGCAGGACGAGCGCGGAAAACATACGACGACACACCGCGAACTGTTCCGGATCGATGACTTATACGTCATCGACACACCAGGGATGCGAGAATTCGGACTATGGGAAGGAAGCGAGCATCTCGATGAGACGTTTCGTGATATCGAAGCACTTGCCGAGACATGCCGCTTCCGCGACTGCTCACATCAGAAAGAACCGGGCTGCGCCGTTCAAGAAGCGCTAACGAACGGTACGTTAGATGCGAAGCGCTATGCCAGTTATGTCAAGCTAGAACAGGAACTTCTTTATATGGAAAAGAAGCAGGCGGAACACGCTCGTGTATTAGAAAAGAAAAAACGTCGACCTTAGAACCGTTGCACTGTGAGTCAAACGACTCACAGTTTTTTATTTGAAATTTGACAGGTTCTCATCACAGGCGTAAAATTGCCGTATACTTAAAAAGTTTACCTAGGGAAAAAAATTAACCATTACGCAAAAGAAAGAAGGATTCGGCATGCTGAACGAAGTGGATTCGGCTCTCACTCACAAATCAATGTCT
Organism: Exiguobacterium sp. s123; assembly: GCF_018617075.1. Taxonomy (GTDB): domain Bacteria; phylum Bacillota; class Bacilli; order Exiguobacteriales; family Exiguobacteriaceae; genus Exiguobacterium; species Exiguobacterium profundum. The sequence continues at coordinate 68,868 of NZ_JACSJL010000006.1, forward strand.
CAAAAAATAAAGACGCTCCTTCCTTTTTTAGGTCCAGCGTTCGTCGCTTCGGTCGCTTATATCGATCCCGGAAATTATGCAACGAACATTGCCGCTGGATCTCAATTCGGTTACTTGCTTTTATGGGTCATCTTAGTCGCTAACTTGATGGCCGGATTGATTCAAACATTGTCTGCTAAAATTGGAATCGCGACCGGAAAAAACTTGCCTGAGATTTGTCGTGACCGTTTTTCTAAGAAGACTGCTATCTTTTTATGGATTCAAGCCGAACTCATGATCATGGCGACAGATTTAGCAGAGTTTGTAGGGGCGGCACTCGGAATTTATCTCGTGTTTGATGTAACACTCATTCAAGCGGCACTTCTGGCCGCCGTCGGTTCTTTTGCTATTTTGGAAGTACAACGTCGGGGATATCGTCCACTTGAAACGATTGTGACGGGGATGCTACTCGTCGTCGCGCTCGCTTTTGCCATTCAAACGTTCAGTGCTCAACCAGAAGTAAAACCACTCTTATCCGGTCTTCTCATCCCTCGGTTCGATGGGACGGAGAGTATATTATTGGCTGCTGGAATATTAGGCGCTACCGTTATGCCTCATGCCATCTATTTACACTCTGCGTTGACACAACGACGCATCACGGGTAAAGATGCCGTCGCACGTAAACGTATCATGAAATTTGAACGAATCGATGTAACGATTGCCATGGTGCTCGCTGGTGCAATCAATGCGAGTATGCTAATAATCGCAGCCGCTGTCTTCTATAAGAATGGATTCGTCGTGAGCGACTTAGAGATTGCACACCAGCAATTTGACTCCTTTTTAGGTTCACCGATCGCCATGCTGTTTGGAATTGGACTAATGGTTGCCGGATTGTCGAGCGCATCCGTCGGGACTTTGGCTGGAGACGTCGTCATGCAAGGCTATATTCAAAAACATATCCCGATTTATGTACGTCGTGTGATTACGATGGCTCCGCCACTCTTACTCATCCTTTCCGGTGTGAACTTGACGAATGCTCTCGTGTGGAGCCAAGTCATCCTGTCATTCGGTATCGCATTCGCCCTCGTTCCTCTGCTTCTCTTCACGAGCAACAAATCCTTGATGGGCGAACTCGTGAATCATCGGATGACGACATGGATCGGTTGGGGAATTACGACAATCGTCATCGCATTAAATCTTTTCTTAATCATCCAAACCTTTATTTTCTGATTTATAAAACAAGCGCAGACCACATCGGCCTGCGCTTGCTTTTTTATATGGTTCCCTGCAAAATCCCTTCTGCCCATTCGACTTCCTCGGATGTCGGGGGCTTCGTGCCTTTAAGCGGATAATCGAGTCCGAGCGCCTCCCATTTGTAGACGCCCATCTCATGATAAGGCAAAATCTCGACTTTCTCGACATGGTCTAGCTTTTGAATGAACGCGGCGGTGCGACGAAGCGCACCTTCTTCGAGCGTCCATCCAGGTACAAGGACGTGGCGAATCCACATTTTCGTTCCGCGCTCGGAAAGGTGTTCGGCAAGCGCGAGCGTGTTGGCATTGCTACGTCCCGTCAACTTCTTACACATGTCGTCGTCGATATGCTTGATATCGAGCAAGACAAGGTCGGTGTGATCTAAAATCGCATCCAAATTAGGAGGTCGGAGCGCACCGGACGTATCAAGTGTCGTATGAAGCCCATGCTTTTTCGCTTCACGCAGCAGCGCCTCTAAAAATTCAGGTTGCGCGAGTGGGTCACCACCAGAAATGGTGATGCCGCCTTTCGATGCTTCCATGAACGGACGGTAACTGAGCGCCTCTTGAATGACGTCTTCAGCCGAGCGGTGGTTATTCTTTTTGAAATCCCACGTGTCCGCATTATGGCAGTATAAACAACGCAAGGCACAACCTTGTAAAAAGACGATGAAGCGAATCCCTGGGCCGTCAACTGTTCCGAATGATTCGACCGAATGTACATATCCCATTGTCATCGAAATGACCTCCTAACGAATGAGCGGCCCTCCGTGGAAGGCCGCTAAGCCTTTACTTACAACGAACCGTGGAACGTACGGTTGATGACGTCGATCTGTTGCTCACGTGTCAACTTGATGAAGTTGACCGCATATCCTGATACGCGGATTGTGAGTTGTGGATATTCTTCTGGATGTTCCATTGCGTCGAGAAGCGTCTCGCGGTTGAAGACGTTAACGTTCAAGTGATGTCCTTTGTGCTCTCCGCTCATGTACCCATCGAGAAGCGCCGCCAAGTTGAGTTCGCGCGCGATTTCTTCTTTTCCGAGTGCTTTCGGTACGATTGAGAACGTGTAAGAGATTCCGTCTTGTGCGTGTTCAAATGGAAGTTTCGCAACAGATGAGAGCGATGCAGCCGCACCTTTTGTATCCCGTCCATGCATTGGGTTGGCACCTGGAGCGAATGGTTCACCCGCACGACGACCGTCTGGCGTATTTCCTGTTTTCTTACCGTAGACGACGTTCGATGTGATCGTGAGGACCGATTGCGTATGAAGTGCGTCACGATATGTTTTATGTTTCCGTACTTTCTCCATGAATGATTCGACGAGTTCGACGGCGATTGCATCGACACGGTCATCATTGTTTCCGAATTTCGGGAAGTCCCCTTCTGTTTCGAAGTCGACGATGATTCCTTCTTCATTACGGATCGGTTTGACGTTTGCGTATTTGATTGCTGAAAGACTATCCGCCGTTACCGAGAGACCCGCGATCCCACAAGCCATCGTCCGTAAGATTTCAGGATCGTGAAGCGCCATTTCGATTCGTTCATACGCATATTTATCGTGCATGAAGTGAATGACGTTGAGCGTATTCACGTATAGCTCTGCCAACCAGTCGAGCGTCCGGTCAAAGTCGGCATATACTTTTTCGTACGTAAGCACGTCTTCTGTGTTCATTTCCCAAACTGGAGCGATTTGAGCACCGCTCTTCTCGTCACGACCGCCGTTCATGCTATAAAGGAGAGCCTTCGCCATGTTGGCACGCGCACCGAAGAACTGCATTTGTTTCCCGATCTTCATCGGTGACACACAACATGCGATGCCGTAGTCATCACCGAATTGTGGCATCATCAAGTCATCGTTCTCATATTGAATAGCCGAAGTTTCAATCGACATTTTCGCACAGTATTGTTTGAATCCTTCTGGAAGTTTCGTCGACCAAAGGACCGTCAAGTTTGGTTCTGGAGCTGGTCCGAGGTTCGTGAGTGAATGCAAGAACCGGAATGAACTCTTCGTGACGTTCGAGCGACCGTCTTGACTCATCCCACCGATTGATTCTGTCACCCAAGTCGGGTCACCTGAGAATAATTCATTGTAGTCCGGTGTCCGTAAGAATTTGACGATTCGAAGTTTCATGATGAAGTGGTCAACGATTTCTTGGACGTCTGATTCTGTTAAGCGACCCATTTCAAGGTCACGTTCAGCGTACACGTCAAGGAAGGTCGAGACGCGACCGAGTGACATCGCGGCACCGTTTTGTTCTTTGATGGCAGCAAGATACGCCAAGTATACCCATTGATATGCTTCTTGCGTATTTTCCGCAGGACGACCGAGGTCAAATCCATAAGCGGCCCCGAGTTGTTTAAGTTCTTGGAGGGCACGAAGTTGTTCCGATAGTTCTTCGCGGTCACGGATGTCCGATTCAGATAAGAAACCGCCACGTTTTGCCAAGTCTTTTTTGCGTTCTGCCATCAAGAAGTCGATTCCATAAAGGGCGACACGACGGTAGTCACCGATGATGCGTCCGCGTCCGTATGCATCGGGAAGCCCTGTGATGATTCCTGATTTACGAGCGGCCCGCATTTCTGGTGTATAGGCATCGAAGACACCTTGGTTATGTGTTTTACGAATCTCTGAGTAAATTTTTGTGATTTCTTCGTCTGGCTCGAAACCATATGATTCGAGTGCCGCATCGACCATACGGATGCCGCCATTCGGGTGAATCGAACGTTTGAACGGCTCATCCGTCTGAACGCCAACGACTTTCTCTAACTCTTTGTTTAAGTAACCTGGTCCATGCGACACAATTGTCGATGGTGTGTGTTGATCGACGTCCCAGACGCCTCCACGTTCACGCTCTTCTTTTGTTAGTTCCATCACACGATTCCAAAGAACGTTTGTCGCTTCAGTCGGACCTGCTAAAAACGTATCGTCTCCTGTGTACTCATGACGGTTCAAACGGATAAATTCACTGACATTCACTTCATTCGTCCACTGACCAGGGATAAAACCTGACCATGCGGATTTGATTTCGGTTGCCATGTTGATTCACTCCTCATTCTCGAAAGTGACTGCGTGTTATCTATACTGTGAGTGTACGTGAAAACGTGAACAATATGTTTTACATTCTTGTGAAACTTGTAACAATCTTATGAACGTGATGAAACAGCCGTTATTGAAAGCGTTTTACAAACTGTTATATCCGCTAGTTTATATAGTTTGAAACAGATGATTCCCAATTAGATAACGTTTACCTATCATCTGTACTAATTTGATTGTTCTGTGACGAACTATACAGTTTTTAAGGTGATTAATCTCACATCACTCGGTTAGAACTTGAATTTTTGTGTCGTATCAGACACAATGAAGGCAGAACATTGTATAAGAGGAAGGGGTTCTACTCATGACGTATGAACCATTAACAGCAAATCATGCCTTTCAGGTTGGCGATCGCATCTCATTAAAGGTCGATGAGGCTGGCGAAAAGCGTGACGGATTTATCACAGAATTTGAAGACGGAGGGTTTTGGATCCGCTTCGATGATGACATCGAGAACGAAGATTTTATCGATTATCGCGACCAGCTACTCGCCGCACTTTTGTCGCGTCCAATCCATGTCATTACGACACATCCGGAACTGAAACCGTTCGAGAACATGACGGCCGAGTTACAGTATCGCGTTTATCAAGGATTCACGATTGAGAAAGTTGAATTGACAGCAGAAGGTGCAGACGCCCACATCCAACTCATCGAAGACGGTCAGACGTATACACAGACGTTACGTTCTTCCATGGAAGATGGTCAGGAGCATGTTCGCTATATTTGACGAGGGAGCGCTGTCGCTTCCTTTGTTTTTGCCTAAAGATAAGGAGACCGAATATGAATTTTACAAAACCTTTTATTAACGAAACGTGGGATCGGATGGGCTTCAGTGAGCCGATGCCGGTCCAAAAAGAAGCGTTTCCCCTACTATTAGATGGAAAAGACGTGACAATCGAGGCACCAACCGGAACGGGTAAGACACTCGCCTACCTCCTTCCAGCCATTGAAAAGATCGACCCATCGAATGACCGCATCCAAGTCGTTGTCGTCGCCCCGACCCGTGAACTTGTCATGCAGATTCAACAAGTCGCACAACGTTTCACCGAAAAAGGCGACGTCCGCATCGGTTCGTTCATCGGTGGTGTCGAATTGAAACGTCAAATCGACCGAATCAAGAAGAAGCCACATTTGATCGTTGGGACACCAGGTCGTCTCGTCGAGTTGATCGACAAGAAAAAACTGAAGCTCCACGAGACACATACCGTCATTTTGGATGAAGCCGACCAAATCATCGACAGCGGTTTGACAGAGGCGGCAGAACGAATCATCAAGCATACCGCGCACGAGCGTCAGCTTGCACTCGTCTCGGCAACACTCACCGACTCACTCCAAGAGTGGGCGTCACCATTCATGAACGAACCGGCTCATATCAAAATCGAACGTGCCGTCAGTGATCAAGTGACATACGGCTATCTGTTAACGACACGCCGGTATAAACCGGAACTTCTTCGTCGTCTTTCACACGTCGACGGTGTGAAGGCACTCGCCTTCATCAACAACCGCTCGTTCTTGCCACCGCTTCGCGGAGAACTTGAAAAGTTGAAAGTGAACTACCGGATGCTCGACAGCTTAAAAGGGAAGCGCGAACGCGTCGAGACGCTCCGCGAATTCCGTAAAGGCGAATACCCGCTCCTCATCACGACCGGTCTTGCTGCACGCGGTCTCGATATTGAAGACGTGACACACGTCGTCCATTTCGACTTACCGGAGTCCATTGATGACTTCATCCACCGTTCTGGCCGTACCGCTCGTGGTAATGCGGGAGGGACTGTCCTTTCCCTCGTGACGACGGATGACCTGCCGCACTTGAAATCGTTCGCGCGTCAACTCGGTGTCGAGTTGAAAGAGCTCGAAATCTATCGCGGTGACGTGATTGAGAAACGGATTGAGGAGAAGCCTCCTGTCGTCAAACGTCCTGCGAACAAGCGAGGACCGCGCCGATGAAAAAAGACCGGAAAGTAATTCCCTTCCCTTTGCTCGTCGAAGAGTCCGAATTGCTTGCCGAACTGAAAAAGTTGTATGAGCAAGCGGCTCTTGCGCGAAGCACACAGTGGACGAACTATATTCAAGAGATTGCATCGGAAGGGACATGGCACTTAAAAGATGCCGAACTCTTCCGTGACCTCTTCATCGATTGGGCCGTCTTCTTTGAGACAGATGAGGATGGGATGACACCCCATGGTCGCTACTTGGCCGACCATAAGAGCGACATGTCCCCTGCCCTCTATCACGCACTCCGTGGACTAGCTGTCCCGCGTTGTAGCATCTTTGAAGTCACAGAAGACGGTCAGTTGAAAGACTGGGAGTCAAAAGAGACATACGTTGTTCAGTTACCAGAAGAACGTGAGACCGGCGACCTCGTTCTCGGGAAGTTACTCGATATCCGAGGCAGTTGGCGTTTCGGTTCGGCGTTTCTCGCCTTACCTGCGAAGATGTCTGGGAATGTCGCCGATCTGTATATCGACTTTACAGATGAAGTCGGTCCCGGTGCCTTTTTGGAGCAGTTCCCGGAGTTCTGCGCGGAACTGATCGACTTGTTGCTGGATTTAGAAGAAGGCGTCATCATACCGAAACCATCAAAATAAGCAAAGGGCCGCGGCCCTTTGCTTATTTTTGTCTGACATCTACGTCAATCTGTTTGAGCATGTCACGCGCTTCTTCGTTTTCAGGCGTGATCGCCGCACTCGAGATTTGTTTCCCATCCTCGTATACATCGATGATGACACCGTCTTTCGCTTGGCGCGTTTGGTACAGGCGACCATTTTCATAGAAGGCGTGATCCACTGAATCGAGAACTTTACGAGTCATCTGCTTCCCGGTGTTCAAGTCGATGACGACTTCCTCGCCATCCTCATTTAAGGCGAACAGGTTGTGACCCGACACTGTATGATCCCAAAAGTCCTGACCTTCAGCCAATTGAACAACTTTACCCGTTTTTGTATCGTAAGCGAAGAGTCCTGGGTTCGGATCCTCAACATTGATTTCCTCTTCCCCTTCTCGGATCACTTCGTACGAGCTGACACCGACAGAGATGTAACGAGTTTCTGTCACTTGAGAGGATACATCGGTAGCGTAAAAACGATTCGTATTGATGACATGGGTGATAAATCCTTTGTCCACATTCACTTCTTTGACCGTCACCTCATTCATTGCTTGATCAAACGTGGCGAGTATTGTTTTTTCTTCACCGTCATATCCATCTCGATAGATTAAGTTTAACTGACCATCATTCAGAAATACGCCTGACCATACCCCGTTCACGATGTCATATATTTTTGAATCACTGGCATCGAACGAAAACGTCGATAACTTTTCTCCATCTTCTTGTGTAAATACGATGAGCTCTTTCATCCCATTCTGACCGACCCCGATGTATCCATCCTCTGTTCGAATCGATTCCGCATACGTCATTCCGTTCATTTGTCGATGAATCGAACGTTCTCCCTCATTCAAACGTTCACGATATCGCAGTCCCTCAGCAATATAATTTAAGTTTGACGTGATACGACTCTCATCCGTCGTCACTTCAAACCACTGTGCAACATCGTCCTCTGTGCCATACGTGACCTCTACCACCGCGTCTTCCCACACAGATGGATTCGAACTGATGTCTAACGCCCATTCTGCTTTCGGTTCTGTCGCATCAACGGCAAACGTCCCAAGCCCAATCACGATGACCGCACCGAGCGCGGCCACATTCCACATTCGTTTCATCTTCTCACCTCACACATTCAATTTCGTCTGTAAAAATCTTCGACCTAGCCACATCGTCACACTCGTCCATACCATCAATACCACACCGACATACACAATCGTCTCATCGTAAATTAGTCGATTCGACAGGAACGCGTAACCTAAAACTGGAATAGTAAAGATGACAACTAGAATTGACAAGCTAAGTACCGGTGACCAGATCGTCCGCTGCCAGAAACTCCGTTCAATCAACACAAATGTGAAAACAAATAGGACAACGATGACAATAAATACTTGATGAATGATAAAGTTGATGAGCGAAGAAGGATACATCAGAGACAATATTCCCTGATACGACAGTGTTTGTTCAAATGATCCTTGAGTCGGAATCATCTTGTCATCGAACCAACTCGTGAACGCTATGTACTGCAATTTAAGGGCAATCCACTCAATGGCAAATAGTCCTAACGTCATCATTAGAATGGTGCCAAGTTTAGCAAAAAAGATGACCATCCGTTTTTGTGGCATCGTCAAGAGGCGTAGCATGAACGTCCCTCGTCCTTGAAAATCTCGATACCAGATCCATACGCTGTACAGTAACACGGCAGCGACGGCGATCCCGAGGGATAAAAGATATGGAGTCCCGTTCAAGTAACTGACAAACATCAATGGATAGTCCGCATTTCCTTCACGTCGCAACTGTTCATAAAAGTTTGTTTCGTCCCATAAAAAGTAACCGAGATATCCAAACTGTATAACGATAAGACCTGCGACTAATGTCAAGAACGGTTTCGTGACACGTTCAACTTCCCAACTCAATAGTTTCAATAGATTCATGCCCCGTACTCCTCTCTCATCACATCGACGATTGACTTCCCGTGAATGAAACGGACATCCTCGACGTCAAACTCACGAACGATGCGTCCGTTATTCAACATGACTGCCTTGTCGATCAAGTACTCGATATCCTCTATTTCATGTGTCGTAATGAGGACGCCCCGGTTCTCCATGATTTCACTTGAGAACAGTTCAACAATCTGTTCTTTCGAAAAGACATCGATTCCTGAGAACGGCTCATCGAGCAATAGATAATCTGGGTCTTGGGCAATGCCGAGCGCAAGATTCGCTTTGGCGAGCGTCCCTTTCGATAACTCGCTCAACTTATCTTCCGGGAATAATTTAAAATCTTCGACGAGACGAGCAAATAATGCCGAATCAAATGTCGGATAAAAATCTTTCATAAACGCCTCACATTGTTCAATCGTGAAATGAATTGGGAACATCGCATGGTCGGCGACAAAGGCGACACGATTCAAATCAATTGGTTTTCCATCAATCAATACCGAACCTTTATCGAAAGGTGTCAATCCCATGATGCCTTTCAATAACGTTGATTTCCCCGTCCCGTTCAGCCCGATCAGGCATGTGATTTCCCCTTTTTTCGCTGTAAACGAAACGTCTTCAATGACTTGTTTCCGGCGATAGCGCTTTTTAACTCCCAACACTTCGATCATCGTACGTCCCCTCCTTGTACTGACGTTTAATCTTATCGACTAGCTCGTCTACCGAGACGTCGAGTTCTTGAATCGCTTCCACAAATACCGCAACCGCGTCATCTACAATCTCAGAACGGATTTGTGCCAATACCGTACCATCTGTCGTTACACGACTCGGGCGATTTCGTTCGGTCGTAATCAATTGTTGGTCCTCCATTTCTTTGAACGCTTTTTGAACGGTGTTCGGATTAATTTTTAAATCGTTTGCTAGTTCTCGCCGGGATGGCATTTCATCCCCAGCTTTCAGTTCACCGAGTGCCATCTTCTTCTTGAAGTAGTCGACGACTTGTAGGTAAACTGGTGCCCTCGTATTGAATTGCATGTTCATCACCTTTCTAAGTGTATGACATGGTTAATACACTTTCTAACTGTATTATTAGCGTAATACACTAAGACGTCAATCATTTTTTCAAATTTTCTCTAAACAAAAAACATCTGACACGTACGTCAGATGTTGAAACGTTCAGTCAGAGCACGATGTCTGCTCCTCTTTTCGGGTCGACGTGTTGAAGATACAAATCTTCCCCGGGCCAATATCTGCGCTTGTATTTCTCAAGCCGTGCCGTCGGATCACCGAGGTATGTATCCCGGTTCAATGCTCGCTCGTACCGAACTTTTCGGGGACAGTCGAGATAAATCACATAGTCGAAATAAGAACGCCATTCCGGACGTTGTAGAAAAATTCCTTCTACGACAACTGTATGTGCGAATGATATGTCCACGATCTCTTCTGCGATGATATCTCGTTCATACACGTAACGAGGTAACGTCAATTCCGTCATCCCATTCCTCAATGGACGAAACAGTTCACGTTCTAAGCGCGAGACGTCCCATTGAAGTACGTAATACTCCACCGGTTCAGGCTGTCCGGTCTGATAGCGTCTGTCCCGTTCAACGATATAGTCATCGATGTGAAGAACGTAAATACTCGGCTCATTGCTTAAATGTGAGACGAGCGTCGTCTTGCCCGCTCCGCTCAGTCCATCAATCGCCACGACAAACGGGCGATTGGCCGAGTGCATCGAACGCGCCGCAAGGATGACGTCTACTATGTTCATATCGTTCCTCCTCACACGAAAGAAGTCAGCTCACGAATGAGCTGACTTCAGTTTACCAGAGAACCCAACCACGCGCTCCTGGAGGCGCACTCTCAATCAAGTGCCAGATTGGAACGGTGTATGCAAATGCGATCAAGACGAACGTCACGGTAATCCATAGCTTCCAATTCTCGAAGTAACGCGGTGTATCCATCGCCGCCTCTTCTGTCTCGGCGAGCGGGAATTCCTCTTCGCCTTTTGGAGCGAGGAATGACAAGTTGAACATCGAGTAGACGAAGATGAGAACAGAGATGAACAAAATCGTTCCCCCGATTGCCATCATGACATGATATGGGATCCACTCACGCGTCAACGCATCCGAGAAATAAGTTGCCGGACCCGTACGACGTGGGTTCCCGTTCAATCCTGAGATATGCATCGCATACGACATGATCGCCATACCGAACGCCCATGTTCCTGCTTGAATCAATCCAAGCTTGTTCATCGCCTTCGTCAACGTGCGACCGCGTAGGACTGGGACGAGCCAGTACGCTGTTCCAAAGAAGGTTAAGGCAACGGCAGTTCCGACTGTGATGTGGAAGTGTCCTGTGACCCAAAGCGTATTGTGGACCATTGCATTCAATTGGTGCGAAGCATTGATGATTCCACCTGCACCGGCCGGGATGAAGAACAACATTCCAACGAAAGGAGCAAGGAAGCGAACGTCGCCATACGGCATTTTCTTCACCCATCCGAACAGCCCCTTCGCGCCGAGCGCACGTCCACGAAGTTCGAACGTCGCAAAGAGCGAGAATGCAGTCATGAATGAAGGGATGACGACCAAGAACGTCAAGATGACTTGAACGAACTTCCAGAACGGTTCAATCCCTGGCTCTGTCAACTGATGGTGGAAACCGACCGGGAATGAGAAGAGTAAGAACAGCAAGAACGTCATCCGTGCCAACGCATCCGAGAAGATTTTCCCACCAATCACTTTCGGTACGACCGTATACCACACGATGTATGCCGGCATGAGCCAGAAATAAACGAGCGGGTGACCGAAGTACCAGAACAATGTACGAGATAACTCGATTCCGACTGTATCCGTCCATCCTAACGAGAGCGGAAGGAGCTGGAATAAAATCGTGGCTGCGACACCAAGTGTCGCAATGTCCCAAAGAAGCATCGTCATGATACTCATATAAGCCGGAAGTGGTGGATGAACACCAGGATTGTCACGCTTGTAATCCGCATACATTCGGAACATCGCAAATGACGACAACCATGTCCCGACTACGAATAACACGAGTCCGACATAGAAGAGCGGATCTGCCATGAGCGGCGCATAAAACGTATATAAGACCGTCCCTTTATTGGCCAAAATCATGACAGTTACCATGACAGCACCGATGATGATCGTCCAAAAACCGAGCCACGCGACACGCGTCGGGAATGCTTCAAAGCGACCGAACGATTTCGCGAGTAACGCATATAAAAGACCGATAATGAACATCGTCGTAAAGACGAGTCCAAGCATGATTCCGTGTGCAGTCAGAAGTTGATAGTATCCAAAGATTTCAGGAATGACACCCGTCCGAATCAATGTCTGAGTCAATCCAGCTAGCGCCCCAATCAAGATGGCGAGAATGGATACGAGAACGTGTCCGTAGGCAAGACGTGACTCTTTGGCTCCGATACTCGGAACCGGTACGCCGCGTTCCATCTCCCATTGCTTCAGTTTAGAAGATACGTCATTCATTTATTCCACCACCTTGATTTTAGTCGACATCATATGATGCCCTGTACCGCAATATTCGTTACATAAGATTAAAAATTCGCCAGCTTCCTCGAATGTGTATGTCAACGAGTTGATATGTCCCGGGACGATCATCATGTTGACCGGTGTACCCGTCAACTGAAATCCGTGGACGACGTCAGGTGATGTCACGAGGAACGTCACTTTTGCCCCTTTTGGGATTTCAACATTCCCTGGTGTGAACGTAAACGCTTGTGCAATCATGACGAGCTCGTATTCATTTTCACCAATTTTATGAAGTCCTGGTTTGTCGAACGGAGCCGTCTGATTTACTTTTGCCGGGTCAATCAAGTCTGCATCCGATGCGGGTTGATTACCTGCCGCGAATGCGGATACCCCGAGAACAGTCAGGAAGACCGCGAGTAGAATGATGCCGAATGTAAGCCAATATTTTTCTAGTTTATGAATATGCATAATGAAACCCTCCCCCCTGAATTCTTATCGAGTGACGAATAAGTAAAAGACTGATGACCACATGGCGATGATGACACCCGCCACGATCATGACCGATGTGAACGTTCCTTTTAAATTCGGTTCTTGCCCATCTTTATGTTCCACGTGTAAGACCCCTTTCGCTTGTTTTTCCACTTTTATTGTATGCAATCGCTTAGGCGATAATATGTGATATTTATCACTCAAAAAGTGACAATCACATCAATTTTGCGTAGTTTCAACACATAAAGTTCACATTTGTACAAAACCAATCCACAAAAAAAACCGCCTCCACATGGGGCGGTTTATAAACGACATATTCCTGCCGGGCAGCCTTCGCAATGGCACAGCTCTTTTAAAAAGTCGACATCGCGAATGATGATTGATTTCGTTGTTGTGCTGATGACCCCTTCTTTTCGCCACTGACTGATCAACCGATTCACCGTCTCACGCGGTGCACCAATCAACTGTCCGAGTTCTCCGTCAGACGGATGACGAGGAATCACGATTGCATCTTCTTCCTCCACTCCATGCATCGCGGCCATTCGAAGAAACGTCGAAGCCAATGCCCCAGGTTTTCCGTACAACAATAAGTCACGCACTTTCATCTCGGAGTGCTTACGCATCATCGATGTCCAGCGCAAGATTTCTCCGGCAAAACGGATATCGCGCTGCATGAGCGACTCTAGCTCTCGTTTTGAAATCGTCCCGATGGTACTCTCTTCGGTCGTTTCGATGCTATACGAACTAGGGAATGTCTCCACGATGTCAAACTCACCAAAGAAATCATCCGATCCATACATGAACATGACGAGTGGATTTCCCTTTTTCGTGATTTTCGTGAATTTGACAGAACCACTCTTCAAGTAAAAGAACTTATCACACTTTTCACCTTCCCAACACACGATACTCGCTTTTGGGTGATGTTGAAGCGTCATCATTTCGAGTAACAGCTGTTTCGTTTCGTCTGAGAATACAAAACTGTTCGGTTGGGTCGTTCCACATTGCATTGACATAGGTCGGTGCTCCCTCCACGTTTCATTCGTCCGTTCCATTTATGACTTTATTATACAGGAGTGTGACAGGGAGTATCATAAAAGTATGTGACATTTCAAACAATCTTTTGAAAATAAAAAGATTCGGGTGTGACCCCGAATCTCTTGATCGATTCATCGTTGAATCAGTCGAATCAATTGTTCAGCCGGTTTGAAGTTCGGATACCGGACCGGTAAATCAAATTTCGTCGTATTCTTTAAAATAGACTTCGCATGACTGAACGTCTCAAAACTCGTTCGCCCATGATAAGCTCCCATTCCGCTCTCGCCCACTCCACCGAACGGTAGATTCGGGTTCGTCAAATGCATGATGACATCGTTCACGCACCCGCCACCAAAGGAAAGGTGCTTCATGACGGTTCTCTCCACGTCCTTCGACTCAGTAAAGAGATAGAGCGCCAATGGGTGTGGTCGGTCCGAGATGAACTCGATCACTTCGTCCAATTGACGATATGGAATGACTGGTAAAATCGGACCGAAAATCTCATCTTTCATCACATCAGCATCTTCATGAAGATTCGTCATGACGGTCGGCGCAATTTTAAGCTCATCTCGGTTCGTCTCTCCACCGAACACAAGGTCCCCTTCTGTCAAATAGTGAGACAAACGGTCGAAGTGCGATTCATTGACGATGCGCGTGTATCGTTTCGTGCCGACACCATTCCCAAACATCGCAAACGCCTCTTGTTTAATCGCTTCTAAAAATGCGTCTTGTTGCGATTCGTGGACGAGTACATAGTCTGGTGCGACACATGTTTGACCGGCGTTCATCCATTTCCCCCAGGCGACACGTTTTGCCGCAATGGAGACGTTCGCATCTCCGTGAACGATGACTGGTGATTTCCCACCTAGTTCGAGCGTGACTGGTGTCAGATGCTTCGCTGCCGCCTGATTGACGATTCGACCGACTTGCGTCGATCCCGTGAAGAAGATATAGTCCCATTTTTGTGCCAACAGTTCTTGCGCTGTGTCTTTATCCCCTTCGACACTTGCCACATATCGATCGGTGAAGGCACGCTCGAGCACCTGTGTCAGGACACGCGCCACATTCGGCGTCAATTCTGAAGGTTTGACAACGGCTGTATTCCCGGCCGCAATCGCACCGATAAGCGGCGCAACAGCCAATTGGAATGGATAGTTCCACGGAGCGATGATCAACACCGTACCGTACGGCTCATATTGAATCTCACTCTTCATTCCAAGATGGATGGCCGTTCCACGGACACGCTTCGGACGCATCCACCGCTTCAATTCACGCGTCGTTCGTGAAATCTCGTCGTAAATAAATCCGATTTCCGTCGTGTATGCATCCAGTTCGGACTTGTTCAAATCTTCGCGAAGCGCCTCTAGCAAATCCGCTTCATAATGCTTGATGGACTCCTTTAAAAACGTCAGCATGCTCAAACGAAATGCCATCGATTTTGTCGCCTGTGTTTTAAAGAAGCGGCGCTGTTTTTGGACTAACTCGTCAATCGTCAACTGTTCAATCGGTGCCAGCATGAACTTTCCTCCTTATGATTCATCACATTGATTTCATTGTATCATCGCGTGGAAAGCGAATCTAAAAAAACGCTTTCATCGATTCACTACATACAAAGCGTTTAAATGTTTAAACGTTTAATCATAGAGTAATCGATTGCTTCCTTCGTGTCAAAACATCCGTACTCTTTTTCGCGCACTGATGAGAAAGAGCAGACTTGCGCTCCCTAAAATCAAGCCGGTCAGTGTGAACTGCTGAACGATTGATAGTGGAAGAATACTTAAAAATGATGACCCCGCTACCGTTCCGAGAGAGAAAAAAGCATAAAATGCCCCGTATGCTTTTCCTCGATTTTGTGGAGAGGTCGATTGAATCAACAACGTATTGATGGCCGGGAATAAAATCGCAAACCCGATACCATATAAGGCAAGTACCCCATATAGGCTTGTTTCTACACCAGATTGTCCAATTAACACCTGGCTCGTCCCGATGATGGCCACCCCAAGTGCGGTCAACTTTGTTGGCGAGAATCGATCGAACAATCGATTCGTCGGTAATAAAAAGAACAGGACGGCGACCACGCCGAACATACTAAGTAGCGTCCCGCTCAACCTTGAATCGTATCCAAGTTCCTGTACGTGGAGCGGTAGTAAAAAGGCGAGTGCCCCTTGAGAAAACATGAGGAAGAAAGCACCCCAATAGGCCCGAATGACTTTCGGATCCGGCTTTTCCTGTGTCCTCTCTTTTTCTATTATTGTCTCGACCGTTTGACTTCCTCGCATCGTCACAATCGTCACGACGAGAATCACCCAACCAAATAAAGAGACGAATAAAAAGACAGTCGGTGGCGATGTGATGCTAGCGACGATCCCGCTGAACGCTGGGCCGATGATGGCAGCTAACCCGACGAAACTACCGGTAATGGCGACTTTCTTACCTTGACGGTTCATCGCGGTGACGTTCGCCGACAGCGTAAATGCAGCTGGGACGATGAGCCCGGCCATAAAGCCGTGAACACACCGTACAAACAGCAACGTGGATGCTGAGTCGACGAATTGATAAGCCAGTAAACTGAAGCTCGTCAGAAACAAGCCGAGAACCAAAACCCGATACGGACCACTCCTGTCAGTCCATATACCGGATAACATATTTCCAAACGTGTTCGTCAACGAATAGATCGCAATGGACAAGCCAGCGATAAACGAAGATGCGCCAACGGATACCGCAAACGTGCTCATGATCGGAAGTTGGGCGAACAAATCAAAAAAGGCAAAAAATACGATGGCATATAATATAAAACGTGGTGGAGTTTTCATCGGACAATTCCTCTTTCCCGTGATCTTATTCTTAGTCTAGCTGGAGCTCCAACCGTTTCATAGGGATGAATGGGTTTAGACACAAAAAATCCCTACAGCCAGAGGCTATAGGGAAAATCGCTTAGTTTGTCACTTCGACGGCTGTGTCGAGAGCGACACGAATCATTTCATCGAACGTCGATTGACGCTCTTCTGAAGTCGTCTCTTCACCCGTCAACAAGTGGTCAGAGATCGTGAGGATCGTCAACGCGTTCACTTTGTGTTTCGCTGCAAGCGTGTAAAGACCTGCTGCTTCCATCTCGATCGCGAGGCAACCGAAGTCCGCCCATTTCTTGAAGTGATGGAAATCATCTTGATAGAATTGGTCGGCCGTGAAAATTTGTCCGACTTTGACCGGGATACCCGCCTTCTCTGCATTCATATACGCACGATGTAGGAGGTCGAACGTCGCTGTTGGCGCATAGTCCATGCCGTTGAAACGGACACGGTTTTGTCCCATTTCACTTGATGCGCTCATCGCGATAACAACGTCACGCACTTTAACATCTTCTTGAATTCCGCCCGCCGTTCCGACACGGATCAAGTTTTTAGCACCGTACGACATGATGAGTTCATTCACGTAAATCGACATCGATGGGACACCCATCCCCGTACCTTGAACCGAGATCCGTTTGCCTTTGTATGTTCCCGTGAAGCCGTACATGCCACGAACTTCGTTATATAATTCGACGTCTTCTAAAAACGTTTCCGCGATATACTTGGCGCGAAGCGGATCCCCTGGAAGTAATACCGTTTCTGCAATTTGTCCTTCTTGAGCTCCAATGTGTACACTCATGTTTGAATTCCTCCTTTAAGCTTGTCGTTGAACTTGTTCCCGAAATTCGTTCGGAGTAACACCGACTTGTTTTTTAAAGACCTTTCGGAAATATTTGTCGTCCGAAAAGCCGACTGCTTGGGCGACTTCATAGATACGCTGTCTACTCGTTTCTAACAGGCGCTTTGCTTCGTTCATCCGAATCGTCAACACGTACTCAGATAGATTCACGCCATATTGTTGTTTAAATCGTCGTGAGATATACTCCCGACTTAAGTAAAACCGTTCACTCATTCCTTGCAAACTCAGTTCTTCCGCAAAGTGTTGTTCAATATACGTCCCGATTTGGGCAATCGGATCTTCACTCGACTCCTTCACCACGTCCGCTAACGCGCGTGACAACGTATCGTTTAATACATCGGGGTCGATCGGCTTTAACAGATAATCAAAGCTTCCGTATTGGATGGCCCGACGCATGTACGAATACTCATCGTAACCTGTCAACACAACGAGCTTAGAGAATGAAGCGTGGTCGTGTACCCACTCCATCAGCTCGATTCCATCACAATGTGGCATTTGAATATCCGATAGAATTAAAGCCGGTCGTTCCTGCTCGATGAGCGCCTTTGCCTCAAGCCCGTTCTTCGCCTCGAGTACGGCCTTCACACCGAACCGTTCCCATTCGCCGAGTAATTTTACCGCTTCCCTTACCGGAGATTCATCATCTACAATCAACACTTTCGTCATGATGCCACCCCTTCATCCGTTGCCGGGAAACGCATCATGATTCGAAAACCGCCTGTTTCAGGTGTAGCCAACATAAATTCTGCCTCCCGATTATAGTTTAACATGAGTCGATCACGAATGTTTCGTAATCCTGTACCCTCTGTGTCATAAAATGTCGAGTCCCCTTGTTCAATACGTGACATGACCCGTTCCCACTCTTCCGTCGTCAAAGAACGTCCACTATTCTCACAGCGAATCACGAGTGTCGCCCCTTCCATCCAGACCATCACGTCAAATCGATTCGCCAACGCCGAGCCGTCTCGCTCGAACCCATGTTTGAAAAAGTTCTCTGCGAGCGGCTGTAAAATCATCTTAGGAACAATCAGTTCATGAAGGTCCTCAGGGACTGAGACGCTCACTTGAAACTGATTTGGAAAACGTACGTCTTGCAGGCGAATGTATGAGTTCAAATGCTCGATTTCTCTCTTTAGCGTGACCATCGACTCTTCTGGATGCATCGTATATCGCATCATCGAAGAGAGTTGTGTGATCAATCGATAGACGGTTTTGCCATCTCCCTTTAAAGCGAGTGTGCCAATCGACTGTAACGCATTGAATAAGAAATGCGGATTGGTCTGCGCCTGTAAGGCACGTAGTTCATTCGTTCGGTTCTCTAAGGCAAGCTTATACTCCCGTTGAATCAGATCATCGATTCGCTCAATCATCCGCTTGAACTGTCTCCCGAGTACGCCGAACTCATCATTTCCAAGGGAATCGAACGAGACCGTCATATCGCCTTGCTCAATTCGCCAAATGTTCGAGGTCAACGTCTTGATTGGAGTCGTCAGTTTCATCGAGGCGTACGTGGCGCCGATCAATGCCAAAACGAGGGAGATGATTCCGACTAACAAAATAATGAACGATGTTCGTGAAGCCGGCTCCGTCAAGAGCTGATCTGGAATCGACTTCCCGACATAGAATTGCTGATGGTCGAACTCAAACGTTTTCGTGATTTGATGATGTTTTCCATCGGTCGAGAGCGACCTCGGTTGAAACGAAGAAGGAATCTCGCCATCTCCAAGATGGGCGAACACACGATTGTCCTCACCAACGAACCATAGACTTTCCTCCGGACTATTTTGAAGAGAAGCCAACTGTCCGATGAACAAATCTTCCGGAATATCGAGCGACAGAATCGCGAGCGGTTCGTTCGTTTCAATTTTGTCGAGTCTGAAATGGAGGGTGACGACATCTTCTTGCGTCATGATTGGTCCGAAATCATGATACGGAATGAGCGGATGTGACGCTTCAAGCAGGACACGACTTTTCGGATTATTCAACAACTGTCGTTGGACAGCGCTCGGCTCTTTTTTGGAACGTGGCGATACTTTCATTTTATACGCTGCGAATGAATCCATGTCTTCAAGCATCAACAGCTGAATTTGCGCTACGTCTTCCCGGGACAAATACATCGCGAGGAGCGCTCGTCGCACTTCAATCTCCGTTTCTCTCAACGACAGGCCCGGTCCGTATTCCAATATGTCCAATACGTCACGATCCGCGTATAGGCTCGTCGGCAAGCGACTCAAGTCAGAGATATAGCGTTCCATCTGACGTGTTCCCCGTTCAAGCGACCATTCCGTCATTTCTAGACCGCGTTCACGTTCTCGATCCTCCACATACCAAAATGAAATGATTGTCGCAATAATGACCGGCACGATGATGGTCAATGCAATCATTCCCGTTAACTTTGTCCGAATGCTATTCACCGCTATCCCCCCTACCTCATGAGTATATCACGTGTTATGCAAACGTTTGCAACAATCATAAAAAAGAATCCTAATTTCTTTCGAAACAAGAATTCAGCGATAATTAATAGGTTTCCATTAAATCAATGAGTTGTGGTCCGTGTCCCATTTCTCGTGCTACATCAATCGGTGTCATCCCCTCTTCGTTCTCGATGGTCACGTCTGCACCGTGATCAAGTAAGAGACGGACCGTCTCAGGATCGATGTCGTCATTATAGAACAAGTTATGGAGTGGTGTTTCCCCATATTCGTCTTGAATGTTCACGTCCGTCACGTTTGCCAATTCCGCTTCAATTTCTTCATAACTCGCATTCATGAATGTCAATTCTTGAATCGGCTCCCCTAATTCCATTTCCCAATCCTCTTCGAAATCCTCGCTCATGGCCGATGCGACAAAATCAGATAAATCATCGTTCATGACGAGTAAGGCGATGATGGCTCCGTTTCCGATGACAGTCAATAGAATCATCGAAATGATAGATGCTTTCACATATCCCGCTGTTGTGAACTACTCACCACTTATTTGCTTCACAAATTGAAGTGGGAGCTTCTTGGGAAGACCGTGCTCTTACCAGCCACGATTGTTTACCAAGCTCGTCGGGCAGTCCCTGCCCTGAATGGTTGTCAGTCGGCCAACATCAATAGGTTGAGGCTTGCGTTGATGTCACGGTCATGATGCGCGCCACAGGCACACGTCCATTCACGGACATCCATCGTCTTCTTCTCGCCTTTTGCTCCGCAAGTGGAACAGATTTGGGTCGATGCGAACCAGGGGTCTGCCTTGATGAGCGTCCGTCCGTAGAAGGTACATTTGTATTCCAACTGTCGGACGAACTCGTACCAACTGACATCTGCGATCGATTTGGCGACCTTGTGGTTCTTCATCATGTCCTTCGATGTCAATGTCTCCACGACGATGACTTGGTTCTCGTCAACGATCCGTCTCGACAGGTTGTGAAGGAAGTCCTGGCGTTGGTTGGCGATCTTTTCGTGTTTCTTTGCCAGAAGTAATTTGGCTTTTTCACGATTCTTGCTTCCGATCTTCTTGCGTGACAAAGCTCGCTGTGCCTTCTTGACCTTCGCTTCGGACTTCCGGAGGAGTCGGGGGTTGTCAATCTTCTCCGAGACCATCGCGTCGTTCGTCATGACGGCGAAGTGCTCCAGGCCGAGATCAATCCCGACCTTGTTCTTGGCTGGGATCCATGGTTCATCCTCCTGTTCGACGAGGAGGGAGATGAAGAACTTGCCCGTCCTCGTCATCGAAACCGTCGCCGACCGGATGACGCCCTCGAACGGACGATGTTGGGTGAACCGCACGAACCCGACCTTCGGCAGCCGGACCTTGCCCGCCTCGATGCGGATCGTGCCGTGCTGGTTGTTCGTCGTGTAGGAGGCGCGCGACCGCCGTCTCGATTTGAAGGCCGGGAAGCCGGCCGTCCCAGCGAAGAACTTCGCGAACGCGGTGTCGAGGTTCAACTTCGCGTTCGCGAGCGCGAGGCTGTCCGCCTCGGCGAGGAACGGGAACAGGGGCTTGTAGGATGCGGGTGTCGCCGGTTTCCGTCTCGTCTCGTCCCGTTCCCCGTTTTCGCCTCCTTGCGGATGGCGATGCGGTCCTCGAGCAGCTTGTTGTAGATGAACCGGGCGCAGCCGATCGTCTTGATGAGAAACTCGGCCTGTGCCGGCGTCGGGTGGAGCCTATATTTGTAGCCTTTCAGCATGTCCGTCCCTCCTCCCTTTCGAAGATCGTGATGTGTCCTCCTCATCCGATACCCGCGGAGGGAGAGGAAGAATCTGACGGAATCACGAACCTTTGTTCGTCACATCTGTCACAGGGGGAGAAGAGTTTTGGACCGGGCGATTCATCTCCCACCTACGCTGGGCCACACCCCGAGACGCTTAGAGGAGGGAGAATTCTCGCCTGATTTAGTTAAAGACCGGTACGTTTTCTTCGCCCGCATGTGTCGCAATCGCTGCGATGCGTTTCGGTAACGTCGGATGCGTCGACAACAGTTCACTATATTTCGCGATGAATCCGTTCTCTCGGCTCGCTTCATACAGATAGTCAAACTCATTCACTTCTTTCGCGAGCGGTCCCCCGATCGCAAGTACGGTCAACGCTTGTTTCGCCGCTCCAAAATCTTGAAGATAATGCGCCGCCATCCGGTCACACGTATACTCACATGCACGCGAATAAGCGGATCCTAAAAACGGAATGATGCTACCAAGTAAGACAACCCATTGTTTTTGAACGTGGTTCCGACGAATATGTGCCAATTCATGTGCGATGACAAACTCGACTTCTTTCGTCTGTCCAGTACGTGTCAATTCCACGACATCAGAATATAAGATGACCATATTCTTTTGGAAGAATCGCGTGGCGAAAGCATTTAACACACCACCGGCCTGTAAAATATACACATCTGGCAACAACCGAATCCCCATCTCAGCCCCGACGCGTTGAACCAGCTCATGAAGCTCTGTGAACTGACGAGGCGTCACCTTGACACCGTTCGTCCGAATATACCCGATCTGAATCCAGTGCGTAAACATTGAGAGTGCTACGATCGTCCCGATGATCCACAAGAAAAGACCGAACGATGCAATCGTCAGTACGATTCCTAAAATCAAGACGAGTACGCTTGCTGCGACTAATAATGAGAAGTATAAATTTTCTCGTTTATGTACCAAGTTTGAATGATTCATCTAAATTCCCCTTCTTTTTCCAAAATACATGTTTAATTATACCGTTCCTTCCAGAAGAAACAACGTGTTACTTCTACTGTTATTTTGCGATGATTTTAACCGTCATCTTGCACTTAAAAGTGTGTGTTAGGTGACGAACGTTCGTAAAATGATTTGACACATTTACGAACGCTTGATAGATATGAAACCTATTCTTAAGACTTTAACTTAGGGACTTTTCCAGACCGATGCAAGCGATTGAATGCCCTTCCGAATTTCTCCAACACTCAAAGCCCCGTATCCGATGATCACTCGGTCGGTGGATTTGGTTTCTTGATACATATGGGATACGGCATCAACTGCAATGCCAAGCGAATGCGCCCTTGCAATTGCTTCTCGTTCCGTTAAGAAGGCAGGTAATTGGACAATGATATGCAATCCAGCCTCATCTCCTCTAACAGAAAAATCTTCTCCTAAAAATTCATCTATCGCTTCAATCAAGCACTTTCTCTTTGAGCGATAAAGGGTTCGCATTTTGGCGATGTGCTTCTCATATCTACCTGTCTTAATGAATTCTGCAACAACTAACTGATCGATTTTGGAAACAGTGGATTTCTGCAGTGCATTGAATGCTTCATATTCTTTCACTAAAGATAAGGGGAGGACAAGATAACTGATTCGAATAGAAGGCAGTAAGGTTTTTGAGAACGTACCAAAATAAATAACTTGATTTAAAGAGTCTAAATGAGCCAACGTTGGAATGGAGGCTCCTCGGTAACGGAATTCCGAATCATAATCATCTTCCACGATGTAACTGGAAGATGCTTTTGCCCATGTCAACAACTCAAGGCGCCTGTTGATCGACATTATGGTGCCAAGTGGATATTGGTGAGCTGGAGTTGTATAAAGAAGTGTCACTGGCTGTTTCGGTACGGTACAGCCTTCAGAATCCAACCTTAGCGGTAAAACAGGTATGTTTAATTGGTGAAAAACCGCATTTGCCCGAATAAAGCCAGGTTCCTCGATTCCTACTTTAGAAGGAATGAGGAATTGACACAGACAACTTAATTGTTGTTGAGTACCACTGAAAACATAAATTTGTTTTGCATGGCAATGCAATCCTCGGGATTGGCGCAAATAGTTTGCAATTTCGTTCCGTAATTCCGGTTCCCCTTGCCAAGCACCATTCGCAATATGGGCAGGAGCCAGAAAATTTTGATACAGGCGGTTCCAAATTTTGTATGGAAATTCTGTTGGATCAACTTGTCCGTTTCTAAAATTTATGGACTCTTCTTTTATCGTTGGCAGTAATTCTTCTTTTTGAAGGGCAGCTTTTTCTTGGAAGGGGACTTCAATCTCCCCTATAAAATAACCTTGTCTCTCTGTTGAATACAGGTAACCTTCACTCAGTAATTGGGCATATGCTTCCTGTACGGTAAATACACTGACATTCAATTGATTGGCTAATTCGCGTTTAGAGGGCATTCTTGAATGCGCTTTTAACTGTTGTTGTAGAATGAGCTGTTTGATGTGTTCATAAATGGCCATATATTTTGTGGTTCCCGATGGAAACGTTACTTGCAGTTCCACTCCAAACACTCCTTGGTATGTAAATTTTACTCCGAATTGGTTATGTTAAGCATACCAGAAATGAAGTGTAATGATAGAAAGGAGTGAGGGAAATGAAAACCTTAGAGAATGAAGTTGTCAAGCTAGTGCCGATGGAAATCAGTCATATAGAAGGAATATGGGAGGCAGCGAATAACCATGAAATTTGGGAACATATGTCGGTGGATTTGACGGACAAAAGGAACGTTGAACAATATGTACAAGACGCTCAAAAAAAGAGAGCAGCTGGAACAGAGTTTGCTTTTGTGATTGTAGATATCGAGACAAAGAAGATCATTGGGGCCACCTGTTTTCTCGACATTTCCATGCCACACAAAAGATTAGAGATTGGTTCAACTTGGCTAAATCCCAAAAGTTGGCGAACGAACATCAACACCAATTGCAAGTTTTTACTGTTGACGTATTGTTTTGAAGAACTGGGATTGAATCGCGTTCAAATCAAGACAGGTCATGAAAACATCCGTTCACAACGCGCCATTGAAAGAATAGGAGCCATTAAAGAAGGGATTTTAAGGAACCACATGATTCGCAAAGAAGGAACAATTCGACATACCGTCATGTACAGTGTGACAAAAGAGGATTGGCCACAAGTCAAAGAACGCTTCCACAAGATACTAATAGATTAATAATTTATACCACATCTGTATTTGAGACCTATTTCAGTTTTGAGTTTGTAATCTAAGGATAAGGCGACCTATAAAGAGTAGTTTACATATCACGAGATTATCAGCAGTTCTCTAAAAACCAACAAAAAAAAGGAAGAGGAGAAGCTTTATAACCAGCTTTTCCTCTTCCTTTTTTCTCTAACATTACTTAGGATTCAATGCTTTATTGATGAATTGGTATAGCTCGCCATCTATTTCATATTGCAGTTCGTTCCCTGGGTTTTCGGCGTGGAAATGTTCGGCTTGCTTGCGGAAAGTCCTATCGTCTTCGGAAAAGGCATTCACGATGTCATTCCATTTTTTCGCTAAATCTTGGACTTTTTTATCGGAAGGAGAAGCGCCCTTTTCTTTTTCCAAACGAATTTCCTTGATAAGACCGTTAAATTCTTGCTCTGCCTGCTCTAAAAGTTGTTTGTCGGCATTTTCATATCGGCTTTCCATGGTATCCAATTGCTGCTTCGAAAAGTATTTTTCCTTATTCATTTTCAGCGCCTCCATTAATTTAGTAAGTTCTGAAATCGAGAGGGTCCGATTGCTGTGTGCAGCGGATAACGCATTTTCCAACTCGGCTACTAGTTTTTGCTGAACCTCTATCTCTTTTTTGACTCGAGAAATTTGGGTTTGCAAAATCTCCGCAACGGTTTGTTCCTCTGGATTAGACAACAGAAGTTGTATTTCTTCTAATGACATTCCCATCTGCTTTAAGGACAAAATTGGCTGAAGACGTTCCAAATCTGCTTTCGTGTAAAGCCGATGCCCTGACTCCGTATACTGAGAAGGTGAAAATAAACAGATTTGATCGTAATAGCGTAAAGTTCGAATGGTTAAACCCGCCAATTCTGCAACTTCTCCGACTTTCCAATGTTCCTTCATTCGCTTAGCCTCCATTTAACAACATTTCTATTCACCAACTAAAAACGAGAAATTCGAAGTTAGAAGAGTTGCTGCATCTCCTTTTGATCAAACGTATAGGTTTTCCCGCAAATATGGCAAAAAGCTTCAATGTCTTCCTTTCGTTCAATGCTCCGTTTGATCTCCTCTTCACTCAAGGAATAAAGCATGCCATAAAACATTTCTTTGCTGCATCCGCAGAAAAATTGACTGGAGCTATGGCCGATAATTTTTGCATCCTCAAACAACTGGGTTAACGCTTCTTCGCTGTCACTCGCTTCTTCAGCGTTTAGTTTACTGAAAATATCTGGATTGGCTTTTACAATCATTTTCACTTCTGAAAGCAATTGTGGTGGTGCACCGGGAAGAAGTTGTGCATACAGTGCATGACTGGAAAGAAGGGAAGCTTCATTATCCAACTGAATGTCGGAATAAAGATAGGTCGGCGTCTGATCACTCTGCACAAAATAGTTGGCGATATCATCCGTGATATGTTGATTTGGCATATCGGTAATGCTGGTGAATTGATTCATCTCAGAACCCTTTATGACACGGATCATCCCAGAAGGTCCAATCAAATCTTGCATCGACTTTTCTTCTGTATCAGAAGATCTCAAAAGTTCATCGTTCAAGTATCCTCTGACATTTCCATTCGCTTCGGCTTCCGCAAAAATCTTATGGTGAGGGTTACTCAACGTTACCTGGATGCTCATGCGCTGGTTCCCTTTGAGCGTGCCAGAGAGTATGCTCATCGCTGATACCGTTTTACCCAACATGAGTTTAAGAGATTCAGGAAGTTCCTGGTTTAAGGCAAAGATGTCTCGAAGCAGCTGGGTATTATCAATAAAATATAAACGTATCTGCTCTTCGTAGATCAATGCCTTAACAATGGTATTTTCCACAATAATTCCTCCTTTTACAAAAGTAAGCTAGTTTCACTATAAGACATTACCTTACGTAAGGTTCAAGGGGTAAATACCATTTTTACAATATTTCTTTTTTAGTTAACATATGAGAGATTATTGGAAGCTTTTATAAAAGAGTTTATATTTCTAAAAACCAGTTTCTTTTTTAAGGTTACTGGTTTTTTAAAATTCTATTCAAAATTACTACTACTCTATTATTACTTACTTCTATAACCCATATAAAACTACTGCCATACACTTTTTTATACTGCCCCTGCAGTCAGTGCTTCCAGAATGACAAGCGAGATTGGTTTAATAGACAGCAAACTAAATATGGTGAAGTCTATCTATCAATCTATGGTTACTGAAGAAGAGCCGCAATTTACGGTCAATTCTTTCGAGGGCATTGACTTGCTCATAATAGATGAAATTGATCGTTTAAAACTGCAAAATTTAGAACAACTTCGGGATATTTACGATCAAAACGACATAGCGATCATATTTATTGGCATGCCGGGCATCGAAAACGGTTGTCCCGTTATCCTCAACTGTACTCCAGGATTGGATTTGCTCATGAATTTGACCGATTAAGTAAAGATGAAACGCACCATTTGCTGATCTATAAATGGCAAGAACTCGGCTTACCTATAAAGCTGGAGGACTTCTCAGATTATGAAGCTTTGGCCAGTATAATCAAAATTACTAACGGGAATTTTCGACTGATTCAAAGGTTATTTTCACAAATTGAAAGAATTCTAGAAATTAATCAGCTTACTTCAATTACAACAGAAGTGGTCGAAGCTGCACGTGACAGCCTAGTTATCGGTATCAAATAATTAGAAAAGCTATCTCCCTAGCACAGAGGGAGATAGCTTTTTCATGCAAAATAATACTTAAATAAAACGCAAAATATAATTAGAAGTAACAAAACAACGAAAAAAATAGAAACTGACGGATTCGTCAGTTTCTAGCGGATGGTCACTTGATAGAGTTTGTCGTCTTGCGATTGCGGATTGCCTCGTCCGTCCGTATTGTTCGAAATAAAATACAACGTATCGTCGTTCAACCACACATCACGAATCCGCCCTACCCCTTCGACAATTGTCGTGACTTGCTTCGTTTCACGATCGATGGCCACGAGCCGCTCATTCCGAAGTGTCACCATGTATACGTACCGTTCATCGGTCGCAATTCCAGATGGTGCCCAAGACGTCTCACCAACTTCAAACCATGGCGTGATGAGACCTTCTCGTTCCTCGTTTGCCTCAATGAGTGGCCATCCATAATTGTTTCCTTCTTCTATCACGTTGACCTCGTCATGTCCACTCGCCCCATGCTCACTCGCATAAAGCGTATCATCCATCCGACTGAGTCCTTGAGGGTTTCGATGACCAAGCGAATAAATCCAGTCGGTCGGTTCGCCTTCACCCGATAATGGAATTCGTAAAATCTTCCCCGCCAAAGATGACTCATTTTGAGCAAGTTCTGGCACGAGCGCATCGCCCGTCGTCACCCAAAGATACGCTCCATCGACTAATAGACGTCCACCGTTATGGAAACGTGCCCCTGGTATCTCGTCAATCAAGACACCAGTTTCCTCGAAGCGTTCTCCATCCCACGTCAACTCTACCACCCGGTTCTTGACGTCTCTTCCCGATGAACCGTACGTATGATATGCGTAAAGGATGCCACTCGATTCAAAATCGTCGCTCAGCGCGATGCCGAGGAATCCTCCTTCACCAATCTCAAATACGTCTTCGTCCAAGTTCACGTCAGATTGCGTCGCGCTACCGGAATCATCGATTACCGTGATGGTCCCACCACGTTCCGATACGAACCATTTATCCGCACTTCGAGCGAGTGACCACGGGATCTCTAGATTCTCAGCGACGGCGGTCACTTCCCCGATGTTCAGTTCCGTCTCTTTAGTGGTATTCGATTCTTCAGATGTTGCCGACTCATCACGAGTCGATTCTTCAGCAGGTGGTGGCTCCGTACCTTCGTTCGTCGGTTCTGGCGTACATCCCATAAGAAACAATAGTGTCACAATCCCAATTTGACGTTTCATGTCGGTTCGCCTCCCTTTCCTTCATCATACCCTTGTTTTACGAACGCTGTGAAGGTTCCGGTGGGCGGGCCGGCAAACGGGTTGCGATGATGAATGCAATCACGGCCGCAATCATCGCCCCGATGAAGATACTGTTTAGTCCGGTCGCAATAATCTGTTCACCTTGTAGACGGACAGACGCGCTTAACGTCTCCGTCACACTTTGATTGAAGAAGTCTTCCAAAGACACTTGGGATAAGGAGCTGCTTTCTTTAAAATCATTGAGTACGACAAAGTTAAAGACGGCTCCAAAGACTGCTACACCGAGCGTTTGACCGACCGTACTTAAGAAGGAGTTGGTCGCGGTCGCCGTTCCTCGTTGCTGATAGGAAACGACGGTTTGCAAGACGACGATAAACATCGGCTGCGACAATCCGAAC
Source organism: Exiguobacterium sp. s123 (assembly GCF_018617075.1). GTDB lineage: Bacteria > Bacillota > Bacilli > Exiguobacteriales > Exiguobacteriaceae > Exiguobacterium > Exiguobacterium profundum. Next base: position 98,192 of record NZ_JACSJL010000006.1, read on the forward strand.
CCTACCCCAATCAAAGCCACCGCACCATAAACCCAGAAATCCGAGCTTGATTGAGATAAAAGTGTCAACGTGAACGTTCCGATGACGAGTAGCCCCATACCAACCAACGCGCGACGTCTCGGGGAGGCCACACCGAGTGTCCGTCCCCCGATAATCGATGTGAATGTCCATGCAACAGACAACGGCATCAACATGAATCCAGCCTCGGTCGCTGTTTTTCCTAATACGGCTTGCGCCCAAATCGGGATGTAAGCTGACATCGAAACGAGCACCCAAGCCGCAAAGAAGACTGAGCCGTTGATAGCCGCAATCGTCGGTTGCTTGAGCAAATCAAACGGCAATAACGGAGAGGATGCTCTTCTTTCCGATAGGAAGAATCCTCCTAATAAAATAATACTAAGCACGCCACTTCCGACGATGGTCGTCGTCCATTCATTCGTTTCACTGAACGTGATCAAGGCGTATAAAAACGCGGTCGTTCCTCCAGCGAACAAAAGAGCACCTTTCAAATCAATCCGTTCGCTCGTTTCAGCGACGGTTTCTTTATAAAAGACGATAATCATGATAAACGAGAGTAACGCAAATGGCACGTTTAGTAAGAAGACGTAACGCCAAGACAACGTTTCGACCAAAAATCCACCGATAACGGGACCGAGCACACCTGATACACCCCAGACCGCACTTAGAATGCCTTGAATTTTCCCACGCTCTTCGTATTTATATAAATCTCCAATAATCGTCATCGAAATCGGAAGCACGGCTCCGGCCCCGAGACCTTGCAGCGCCCGAAAGACAATGAGTTGTTCCATCGATGTCGCTAACCCACATAACAATGAAGACACGGTGAACAACCCGATTCCAAACAATAGAACGCGCTTTCGCCCGAATAAGTCTGCCACTTTTCCATAAATCGGTGTCGAAACCGCCGTAAAGAGTAAGAAGGCAGCAAATACCCAGCTGACGAGCGTCGCCCCGTTCAACTCACTTGCGATGACCGGTGTCGCAACCGATACGACTGTCCCTTCAATCGCCGCTAAAAAGGTTGCCAGTAAGAGGGCAACCGTCACATTTTTTCTCATTCGTTCCATCTCCCCAAAAAATAGTGGCGTCGGAAGGTTCCGAGCACCACTTCAACTGTCTTTTATTTTGTGCGAGTCGCGTCCATTTGACAAGTGTCATCTGTCAAATCGAAGAAGAATTCTCGACATAAAAAACACAGACGGTGAAGGGGTCGTTTCACCGTCTGTGCCATGCTTATTTCACTTTGTCTTGCCATACTTTCGTGAAGTCCTGTAGCATCTCTTCACCTGTTTTTTGTCCACCGACATATGCCTGCATGAGGGCACCATATTCATTCACTGCACCATCCGGATACTTGAACCAGTTCCAAGAGAGGGTCTTCCCTTCATTCGAATACGCCAAGATATCGTCTGCGAGTGGTCCAAGGTCGTTGGCTTCAATCGACTTGAAGGCAGGGATGAACTTGAACTTGTTGACCATGTAGTCTTTCCCTGTATCCGACGTCACCATCCACTCTAAGAAGTCTTTCGCTTCTTCTTTATACTTCGAGTTTTTGTTGACGACCCAGTTGTTCGGGACGCCGACTGGAAGACGGTCCATCTTCTCCGCATCGTCATTGATCGGGATCGGGACGAAGCCCATCTCCATATCTGGATTTACGTCGAGGATCATTTGTTGTGCCCAGTTCCCTTGTTGGAGCATTGCCGTCTCTCCTTGGGCGAACTGTGTGACTTGAGTATTGTAGTCCGTCGTCAACGGGTTTTTGTTTCCGTATTTAATCGTCAAATCAAACAATTTCAAAAACTCTTGGAACTGTTCATTGTCTTCAAACTTCGCTTTATTCTCATTGAGCGCTTGAATAAATGCATCCGGGTCGTCTTGTTGCGCCATTGGAATGTTCAACAAGTGAATCCCTAAAATCCAGAACTCTGCATAACCGACAGAGAACGGTGTGATTCCCGCTTGCTCAAGTTTCTCAGCAGCATCCGTCAGTTCAGAGAGTGTTTTCGGTAACTCTTTGATTCCCGCTTTTTCAAAAAGTTCTTTATTATAGATGAATCCGTAACCTTCGAGGTTCATTGGCATTCCGTACAGTTTACCGTCCATCGTCATCGGCTCTTTCGCGACCTCTGTCAAATCTCCGACCCACTTCTCGCTCGAGAGGTCCTCGAGTTTATCTTTCCATGTCTGCGCTTCCGTGAATCCACCGTTATTAAAGATATCTGGTTCATTGCCTGAAGCGAATTGTGATTTGAGGGCCGCACCGTAGTCTGCTCCACCACCGACGGTTTGAACCGTGACTTTCACACCCGTCTCCTCTTCATACTCTTTTGCCATCGCTTCAAGATCTTTCGCGATCTCCGCTTTGAATTGGAAGACGTTTAACGTGACATCCTTTTTGTCGCCGCCATCCGCATTTCCTTCAGAAGAACCTTCGTCCGTGAGTGATCCGCCGCCGCAAGCCGCGAGTGATAAGACCATTCCAGCCGTCATGACCGCTGTAGACAATTTCCACTTCCGTTTCATCTCATTTCCTCCCTTAACCTTATCCATCTTTACAAACTCAACTTTAAATGAAAACGCTTCCACGATGTAGGTGTCAAAATTGACGGATAGGGTGGAAAATGTTGCACAGAAAAACAGGACTCTTTTTTCGAGTCCTGTTCCGTGTTTCTTCTTATTATATTACAACAAGCTGATGCCGGCTTCTTTGCACGACTGAATGACTTCTTGCGGCCAGACCGATGTTTGCACTTCCCCGATATGACGCGCGCGCAACAGATACATCGCGACACGTGATTGTCCGATCCCGCCCCCGATTGTAAGAGGAAGCGTTCCTTCGAGCACTCCTTGATGGAATGGGTACGCGCGCTTCTCTTCCGCGTCTGCTTTCTTCAGTTGCGCATCAAGTGCCACTTCGTCGACACGAATGCCCATCGATGACAGTTCAAATGCTGACTCGAGCTCAGGGTGCCACACGAGAATGTCTCCGTTGAGCGACCAATCATCATAGTCTGCCGCTCGTCCATCGTGTTTCATACCCGAAGCGAGAAGATCTCCGATTTGTGAGATGAAGACCGCGCCGTACTCTTTACAGATGGCCGTTTCACGTTCTTTCGGTGTCATGGTCGGATACGTATCCTCCAACTCCTGACTCGTGATGAAATGAATCACTTCAGGAAGGATCGCTTCAACACCGTATGTTTTCTCTACTTCCGCTTCTGTTTCACGGAGCGCAGCGTAAATGGACTCCACCGTCGCTTTCAAATATTCCATTGTCCGTTCTTCTCGAGCAATCACTCGTTCCCAGTCCCACTGGTCGACGAATAAAGAATGTGTCGCATCGAGTTCTTCGTCGCGTCGAATGGCACGCATCTGAGTGTACAATCCTTCACCAACACCGAATCCGTAACGACCGAGCGCTTCACGTTTCCATTTCGCGAGTGACTGAACGATTTCAAGTTCATGTCCCGGATACATCGTATCAAACTGAATGATGCGCTCCACACCGTTCAAGTGATCGTTGACCCCACTCGCCGATTCGACGAATAGTGGTGCTTGTACTTGAATCAGTCCGAGTTCACGTGAGACTTTCTCCTCAAAAAGTGCCTTTACTGCTGCGATCGTCTGCTGTCTTTCCTTCATCGTGCTTGTTGCTGTTGTCATTTTCCGTTTCCTCCAATTGTGGAATATTTGAAAATGAAGCCATGAAAAAAAGCCCTCCATTCCCATCGAACATGGGACGGAAGACTTCGGTTCCGCGGTGCCACCCAAATTAGTAGACGAATCTACTCACTTTTTCGAGACAATCATCTCGTAACTCCGATAACGGGGAGCGGTCCGGCTACGTCTACTGGCAAAGCGTTCGGGTAGCGACTCCAGGAAGTTTTTCGACGAAGGGTTAAGACCGGGCTCACACCACCCCCGGATCGCTTGACTCACTACCTTCGTGTACTCGTCCTTTCGACGTCGTTCACAATTGAATTGAGTTCATTATTATAAATATTCAGACTAATGTCAACGATTTTTTTCAAAAAAAATTAATCCTCCGTGTAGCGAACGGAGGATTCCCTTGGGAGGGTTATTTAATCGAACCACTTGTGATCCCTTTGATGATATGCTTTTGCATGCCGAAGAAAAAGACCAGAAGGGGAACGATTCCTAACACTAAACCTGCTAATGCCAAATCCCATTGTTTCGTGTACTGTCCAAAGAAATAGAATGTCGCGAGCGGGATGGTCCGTAACTCGACATCACGAAGAACGAGCGATGGTAATAAGAAGTCATTCCAAATCCATAGACTGTTCAAGATGACGATTGTCACCGTGATTGGCTTAAGAAGTGGAAAGACGATGCGCCAGAAGACACCCCATGTCGAGCAACCGTCGATGATGGCGGCTTCTTCAATCTCCTCAGGAATCGACTTCATGAATCCGTGATAGAGGAACACCGAGATGCCAGACCCAAACCCTAGATACATGACGATCAGGCCCCAATGACTATTCAACAGCCCGAGGATACTCGAAACTTTCACGAGCGGAATCATGATGGACTGGAACGGAATGACCATCGCTGCCACGAACATGAAAAAGATCATTGTAGAAATCCAATGTTTCGTCCGAACGAGTTTCCATGCCGCCATCGAGGTGAAGATGACAATGACCGCATTCGCTCCGACCGTGATGAGAAGGGAGTTCAAAAAGACACGTCCATAATTCATCGCTTCCCACGCCTCTGTATAGTTTGAGGTCAACCACTCGTTCGGTAAGGCGGACGTATTCGTAAAGATTTCAGCCATCGATTTGAACGAGTTGGCGACGACGTAATAGAACGGGACCAAATAGAGCAGTCCGAGCAAGATGGCGACGAGCTCAATAATTCCAAGGTTCCAAGAATACGTTCCCGGGCGAAGTGGACGCTGCGGGATACGCTTCGGTGTCTTCTCTACGTTTCTCTCGACATGTTCCAATTTTTCCGTCGTCATGCTTCCACCTCCCGTTTTTTCGTCACGTACACTTGCGTCACCGTAATCGCAGCCACAACCAAGAAGAAGATGACCGCCTTCGCTGACCCGAGACCATAATTATTATTCACAAAAGACTCCGTATAGATATTTAAGGCTAACATTTCGGTCGATTTGAACGGTCCACCATTCGTGAGCGACAAGTTCGTATCAAACACTTTGAATGACCAAGAGATGGTCAGGAACAAACAGATGGTAATCGATGGCATAATCATCGGTAGAGTGATATGGCGGAGCATCTTAAGACGATTCGCCCCATCAATTCGTGCCGCCTCCATCAAATCAGTCGGCACGTTTTGTAGCGCCGCGATGTAGATGACCATGACATACCCGCCACCTTGCCAGATGGCGACAATCACGATTCCCCAAAATGCCGTTTGCGCATCACCGAGCCATGGTAATTCGAACAGGCTCCACCCCGTCAAAGCACCGATCGAGGCAAATCCTTTTACATAAATGAACTGCCAGATGAACCCAAGAATTAAGCCACCGATCAAGTTCGGCATGAAGAAAATCGTGCGTAGGAAGTTTCGCGTCTTAATGTTCATCGTCAATAATAGCGCCAATGAGAAACCAACGATATTCGTCAATAGGACAGACACAAGCGTATATTTCGTCGTAATCCAAAAAGAAGCGCGGAACTGCTCATCTTCAAAGAACAAGCGATGATAGTTATCCAATCCGACAAAGTTCAGTTCTCCGGTCACGCCGTTCCAATCAGTGAAACTGTAGTAAATGCCATTAAAAAATGGGATGAGTACGATTGCGACAAATGCCAGAAAAGCAGGTCCAACAAATGCTATAAAGCTCGCAGGTTTCTTCCAATTCCCTCTGCGTTTCGTCCGTTTAGTAGTCTCAGTCATGTGTATCGCCTCCACTATCACTGTATCGTGTCAAACTCCTAATGAAAACGGATACATTTGACGGAAAGGGTGGAAAATATTGAACGGAATGAATGAATTTGAAGGTGTGATGAGTTATGATAAAATCAATGATAATACGAACGGATTAAATATGATTTGCCTTGATTCATATTTTAATACGAAATTCACGAATGATTTTAAGAGAATAAAAAGATATCGTTCGATAAACGGAGGGACTTTTTGAAATGACAACGACGAAACCATTATCTGACCTTACGATTGCCCAACAAGCCAAAACCTTGCCGATTAAAGACATCGCAGCAAAAATCGGATTACACGAAGATGACCTGGATCTTTACGGAAAATACAAAGCGAAACTTTCTTACGATGTCCTCGAACGTGTGAAAACGAAGGAAGACGGAAAACTCGTTCTCGTCACCGCCATCAATCCGACACCAGCTGGCGAAGGAAAATCGACGGTGACAGTCGGGCTCGGACAAGCGTTGAACCAGTTGGATAAACAAGCAATCGTCTGTCTGCGCGAACCTTCACTCGGCCCGACGATGGGTCTAAAAGGTGGCGCTGCTGGTGGTGGCTTCAGTCAAGTTCTCCCGATGGAAGACATCAACCTCCACTTCACAGGTGATATGCATGCGATCACATCGGCCCATAATACGATCAGTGCCATGATCGACAATCACTTGCATCAAGGAAACGACCTTGGAATCGATGTCCGACATATCGTCTGGAAGCGCGTCCTTGACTTAAACGACCGCGCACTTCGTCATGTCACGGTCGGCCTTGGTGGTCCTGCTCACGGAGTCCCTCGTGAAGACGGATTTGATATTACCGTCGCTTCAGAAATCATGGCGATTCTCTGTTTGGCCGATTCATTGGACGACCTAGAAGAACGCATCAAGCGAATCGTAGTCGCCTATGACCATCAAAAAGAACCAATCACGGCAGAACAAATCGGGGCGGCCGGGGCGGCGACGTTACTGTTGAAGGAAGCCTTTAAACCGAACCTCGTCCAAACGCTCGAACAGACGCCTGCACTCGTCCACGGCGGACCGTTCGCAAACATCGCGCACGGATGCAACTCACTGATTGCAACGAAGACTGCATTAAAGCTTGGGGAGTATGTGGTGACGGAAGCTGGGTTCGGTGCCGATCTCGGAGCAGAAAAGTTCTGTCATATCAAATCTCGAGTCGGTGATTTGAATCCGGATGCGGTCGTACTCGTCGCAACCGTTCGCGCTTTAAAAATGCACGGTGGCGTTTCGAAAGATCAGCTTCATATTGAGAATGTCGGTGCAGTCGGAGAAGGATTGAAATTACTCGCCAAACATATCGATACGATGAAAAAACTCGGACTGCCTACGGTCGTCGCATTGAACCGTTTCAATTCAGATACAGAAGAGGAACTTGCAACCGTTCTTGATTGGTGTGCGGCACACGGTATTCGTGCTTCGCTCAGCGAAGTATGGGCAAACGGCGGACTTGGTGGTCGACAGTTAGCCGAAGCGGTCATTGACGCCGTCGAGTCGAACGAAAGCAAACTGACGCCTCTATATGAGTTGACCGATTCGATTGAACAAAAGATTAAAACTATTGCGAGAGAAGTATACGGTGCTGCAGACGTCGTGTTCACCGCCAAAGCACAAAAGCAAATGAAAGATGTACAGGCGAACGGCTGGTCGGACCTTCCCATTTGTATGGCGAAGACACCGTTCTCCCTCTCAGACGACCCTTCAAAATTCGGTTATCAACAAGGATTCACCATCACCGTTCGCGAATTAAAACCTTCAGTGGGAGCAGGATTCCTCGTCGCCTTAACAGGCAACGTGTTAACGATGCCAGGGTTACCGAAACATCCAGCGGCTCTCAATATGGGGATTGACGAATCTGGAAAAGCAATCGGCCTTTTCTAATAGGAGGATGACACATGATCGTATCGCAGTTGACGTATCCTGACGGGTATCAAACAGAAGTCATGCACGTTCAGGCAGAGCAATCGATTGGAAAAATATTCATGTTTCACGGGATGCTCGAACATCATGAAAGATATATTGAGTTTGCACAGTTTATGGCAGATAATGGCTATGACGTATTTGTGTGTGACTTGCGTGGTGCAGGTACAAGCGCTCATGATCAACAGTCTTATGGACACCTTGCTCCTGGCGATGGCTTTCAGCAACTTGTCGAGGATGCTCAATATCTAATCGACCGTTACGAGGATGGGCGCCCTACTTATGTGTTAGGCCACAGTTTCGGTTCCCTGCTTGCTCGTCGACTCGGTCAAATCATGGGGCATGCCTTGGCTGGATTGATTGTCGTCGCCCCGCCCCCACATCCTGGGGTCGCAGGTGAAGTGGGGCATCGTTTAATCGCTACCGTCATGAAACGGAAAGGTGCCACCCATCAATCACGTTTCTTTGAACGCCTCTTGTTCGGACGTTACAACCTTAAGTTTTTACCTGCTCGAACGGATAGTGACTGGCTCTCAAGTGTTCCAGACGAAGTCGACTCCTATCTCGCCGACCCAAACTGTGGCGGTCTGCCTTCCCTCGGTTTTTTACATGAAGTGACACGTGCTTCCTTAGATGTCACCACGGCTGCACGGATTCATGAACATCCGAAGTCCCTTCCAGTTCTGTTCGTTGCCGGAGTGGACGATCCTGTCACGCATGATGGTGAAGGATTGAACGGAATCATTAAGAAGTATCGAAATGCGGATGTCGAACTCGCAGTCGTCACATACGACAATGCCCGACATGAAATTCTTCGCGAAACGCACCGTGAACAAGTGTGGTCAGATATTCTTACCTGGATGAAGCAAAATAGAATCCATTAATTTACTCAATCCCCTTTTATAAGGGGATTTTTCATTTACCTGATTTTAGAAAAAATATTTTAAGCATTTACCTTTTTTGAAATTCTGCTTCTTCTTTCCAATTTTTAAGTACGTTATACTTAGACCGCAATCACTTTTAATCACGTTTTTTCATCCGAAAGGGGTAACATATTGAAATCGACACTCTCACGATTGGGGGTTGCCACCATCGTCTCAGGTACGATTCTGAGCACCCTTGCGCCTCTCCAATCATACGCAGCAACATCCGAAGGAACAGTCAACACACCCATTTTAAATGTACGATCTGATTCATCGACATCGTCTTCAATCGTTGGCAAGTTAACAGAAGGAACGACGGTAGACGTATACGCCGTCAACGATGAATGGGCACAAATCAACTTCGAAGGTCAAAAACGATACGTTTCTTCTACGTATTTGACGATCGGCTCATCTATGACAACAGCGTCTACTTCATCTTCTTCGTTATATGTGGCTGAAATGAACGTCAATCTTCGTTCTTCGATGTCGACGTCTGCTTCCATCGAAACGGTCATTCCAAAAGGATCACTCGTAACGCATGTCTCAACACATGGTGCTACAGGATCTTGGTATAAAGTACAATTTGGTACATATACAGGATATGTGGCGGCACGATACTTTACCGAAACGAGCCCTACATTTTACGCGTCTACGACAGCCGTTCTATATGACAAGACAGGTACTGGCGCATCAAAAATCGCTACGATTCCAGAAGGTGCGAAAGTCACATACTTAGAATCTTTAGGAGCGACGGGATCTTGGTACAAAATCGAATACGGTTCACTCGTCGGTTATGCACCGGCACGTAACTTTACACCGACTCCGCTTGCTCCAGAAGCGGTCACGACATATTACGCAGTGAAGAATGTCGCGCTCTACAATGGTTCAGGAACTGGTGCATCAAAAATTGCAACAATCCCACTCGGAGCAGAAGTGAAGCGTGTATACGTGAACGGATTGAGTTCATCTTGGTATAAGGTTCAATATGGGGACACGGTCGGTTATGCGGCCGCGCATAACTTCTCGACATCAAAACCTGAAGCCGTCGTCAAAACAACCTATTATGCCGTTCGCGACCTCGTGTTATATGAGTCATCCGCTTCCGGAGCGGCTCGTCTTCGCACGATTCAAGAAGGGACAAAAGTCGTCCAAGTATCGGATGCCAACTTATCGGACTCTTGGTTCAAAATTGAATATGATGGAGTCACCGGCTTCGCTGCCGCTCGTCATTTTTCAACGAAGGCACCTGAAAAAGTGACGATCACACCATACTTTGCGATTCGAAATGTTGCGATGTATAGTTCATCTGCAGCCGGAGCGACAAAGGTTGCGACAATTCCGTTCGGTGCAAAAGTAGAACAACTTTCGCAAAGCGGCCTTTCTAGTTCATGGTTCAAGATTCGTTATGACGGAAAAACAGGATATGCGGGATCTAGTCACTTCTCATTGAAAGATCCAGAGGTCGTGGTGAAAACAGATTATTATACAACGCGTGACGTCGTTTTATACAACCGCTCGGATGCAGAAAAAGTGAAGATTGCAATCATTCCGTTCGGTACGAAAGTTCAGCAAGTGTCGGAGCCTGGTCTCACGGAGCGATTCTTTAAAATCGAATACGGTCCGATCACAGGTTATGCGACGGCGGACTACTTCTCGAAAACAGCACCGTCAGACGAACAATATGAAGAAGAACGCCAAGTTCGCATCTATGTAAACGGGAACGAGCCCCTCAACGTTCGTTCTACGCCTGATTCATCATCAACGACTAATAAAGTCGGAACGTTAAGTACGGGAACGATTGTCAACATCAAACCGATTGTCGGTTCGAAATGGGCACTTCTTACGAGTGGGACGTATAGCGGTAACTACATTCATACCGATTACGTCGTACCGGTCACAACGACCCCACCTGCGACAGGCATCACGAAAAAAGTCTCGTATACGAGTTATCCGATGACAGCTCGTCAGATGGCAGACCGTCAAGTGGCTCAATTCGCCCAAACGGATGCACATCGATACGAAGAAGCTTACTTACCTCGTGCTTGGGTCAGTGTCAACGGGTCGACAGGAAAGATTGTAAAATCGGAGATGACTGTTGTATCAGGGTTAGGAACCGCTTTGAAGATGACAGCCTCTTCAAGCTCATCCTCGCTCGTGACCATTCCATTTGGTGCGTCGATTCAATACGTTGACCGTTATACGTCCGGGTCAACCGTTTGGTATAAAGTAAAATACGGCACGATGACCGGTTACGTGACACCGAGTTCAGTCGTCGGAACCGCCAACATTTTGAGCCGTCCAATTTTAACATCTCATGCGTACGGTCAAATCAATACTGGTGAAACCGTTACGATTACAGGTCAATCCGGCACATACTATACGATTTCGTATAAACGACCGGCCGGACACAATATCCGAGTCTTTGATAACACTTGGCGTCGTGCATCAGTTGATGATCTTCTTCCATACGTCGATCCTAGCCAGATTGATGCAAACTCTCGATCATTCTATCAATTCTTAGATTTATCGAAGAGCGCTGGGACAACTGCGACAACATTGAACAAGGTCCTCACATCAAAAGGAACGCTCAGCGGACAAGGTCAGGCATTCGTTGATGCGGCTAGTATGTATGGCGTGAACGAAGTGTATCTTCTCTCGCATGCCATCCTTGAAACTGGACATGGTACATCCCTTCTCGCAAAAGGAGTTCCTGTCGATAAAGATGGGAATGCATTGATCAACTCGAGTGGGAATCGGATTTATCCGGAACGTCCTGTTGCGGCAACCGTCTATAATATGTACGGTATTCAAGCAACAGATAGCAACCCTCTTGGAAACGGCGCCAAATACGCCTTCCAACAAAAGTGGTTCTCTCCTAAAGAAGCGATTATCGGAGGAGCCTACTGGATCGGGGCTAGCTATATCAATCACCCGACATACAAACAAAATACACTGTATAAGATGCGCTTCAATCCTTCTTCACCTGGAACGCACCAATATGCAACGGATATCGGATGGGCCGCAAAACAAACGACAAGCATCTATAATATCTATCAATCACTTGATGCTTACACACTCAACTTCGATGTACCAAAATATCAGTAACAAAAGGAGACACGCGCCTCGTTGGCGTCGTGTCTCTTTTTATGTCCACTCGATCGAATCGATGATCGATTCAATCTCCATCTTTTCATTGGTCACTTGATCGGCTACATAAGTTAAGAATAAAAGCCGTTTCCCGTCGGTCAAGGACCATACATCTAAATGCATCCCGTCTTCAATCCCACTCGCGTAGGCCGTTGTCATATCACTCGCTTCAGTCGTGATACTCGGAGCAACCTTCACATCAATCGGGAATTCGCCTAAGAACGTATTCAATTCGCTCATTGCGGATTGTTTTGGTTCTTGCGAATCTTCTGATTCATAGATTGAGATTTGGAGCGTCCCTTGTGCATCCGCTTCCGTCGAGTAAAAACTCACATAGTCTTCCTCTTCGCTGTATTCATAATGTTCCGGATACGTCAGGCGGAACCACCCATCAATTTCGTACTCTTTCATGCTGTTTTCTCCTTTACTTGCTTGAATGCCAGCCCTGTGACCATTTTAGCTTGAAGCGCGTACTTCAAGCGTTCGGTCACGTAAAGACGTTGGCTATTTATGTCTTGGGCGATCATATGTCCAAATAAGTTCATGCGGACAGTTTGATTGGATAGGAAATAGAGTCGATCCGCACTCAGCGGACGATATTCGTTCGAATGCTCAAGGTATTCGATTTCAAAGCGGCGGAGGACGTTCAGCGCACAGTAACGATCGGTTTTCCCGGTACTCGTATGAAGCTCGACACGAACGAGCTGAACGTCATACGGACAGACATTCATGAAGATCGGTCCCACCCGCTCATGGATCAAGAGGATACCCATATCGGTCTCAATTAAATCTGGCAGGGCTCCTTCATCTTGCGAGATGCTCAGCACGACGTACGGTCGGTTTGTCGGTGCAAGCAATTCCCCTTTGTAAAATCGAAATCGTTGAATTCCTGTTAGAACCCGGGCACGCCAAGCAATCCCTCGAGCCTCGGCTTCCATCCGATACAACCTCTCTCCACTCACGCTTACTCCCCCTTCACTTGTTTGAGCGCATCGACGAACGTTTCCCATTCTAGGTTGTCACAAACAACCTTATTTTCCAATCCCCATTCTTCATCGATTGTCAAACGTACTTCGTTCGATTGTGCGTGACGGGTGACTCGAAGATCTCCTATTTGAATCATATTCGGATGAATCTCAAACGTCATACTTGGTAATCCGACCCACTTGATTCGATTCGTTCGTAACACAACTTGCCATTCTTGGTCATGGCGGATTGAAAACGTCCAACTTCGGAGAGACACCGTCGTGTCCGTTTGTTTCGATTGTTTCAACATTCGAAACCCTTCACCCATCAGTCGTAAATATGATTTTCGCTCACTCATATTTCATTTCTCCCCTTTTTTCTATTATCTGTGTTGTGAATAGGATTCTGCAACCTAAAAAGTTTTTTTAAAAAAGGGTTTGCAAATTCCATCGTATATGCTATTATATCAAAGTAACGTTAAGAGTTCATACGTTTCGCGGGTGTAGTTTAATGGTAAAACCTCAGCCTTCCAAGCTGATGACGAGGGTTCGATTCCCTTCACCCGCTCCATATTTTTTCTTTCATGCGGGTGTAGTTTAATGGTAAAACCTCAGCCTTCCAAGCTGATGACGAGAGTTCGATTCTCTTCACCCGCTCCAATATCGACATATACGCGAGAGGATCTCGCACACATACACTGCACGGTTGAGACCTTGCAAAAGCAGAAAGTCACACGACTTTCTGCTTTTTTGTTGTTCCATCCATTGTTTTGGGGAAAAGAGAGATTGAATCCATACAGACGAGGAGGAACCCCATTGATTCAAGCGAAGCTGCAATCCTTTACCGTATACGAAAGCGCGTTGATGCGAACGACATCGACCCTCATCGATACACCGGATGCCCTTTTATTGATTGATCCGACCTGGCTCCCGGAAGAAATCGCGACGATTCGGCGTGACATCGAGTTACAGCGTCGCAATCGTCCGCTTTATGTCATCTTCACACACCATCATTTTGATCACATCATCGGAGCTTACGGCTTTTCAGATGCAACAACGATCGCCTCACAGGCTTTCGTCGATGCAGACTCATCTGACCAATTAAATGAGATTCGCGAGTTTTATGAACAGTATTACATTGATCACCCGATTCAAAAACCTGACATCGACCTGGTCATCCAACCCGATCAAACGATTTTAATCGGTTCGGTGCCCGTAACCTTCCTTTCCACACCCGGTCATGACGCGACACATATATCCGTTCTCATCGAATCCATGAATCTTCTCGTCTGTGGGGATTACGGTTCCAATGTCGAGCCACCGTTTATCGAACACGACCCAACCGCCTATCTTGATACGCTACAAACCTTACAATCACTCATCTACGAACATGAGATTCGTTGGTTCGTACCAGGGCACGGTGACTTGTGTGACAGCCGAAGTCACATGATTGAGCGATTGAGTGCGGCGGAAGAGTATATCTTGGCACTCCCTGAAGAACGCCACTGGTCCCCTGCATGGCCAGAGCACGCCTTTTTTGACCGTGTTCATGAGCGGAATCGAAAGATGGTGGAACAAAAAGAGACCGATCGCCGGTCTCGACAACAAGATATATAAAAAAATCGCAACATCTCCCCAAGACGTTGCGATTTCCCCCTATGTAGACCTATTTCTTTGTGACGCGTTCTGAGCGGACCGTGAACATACGGTCAACCCCATAGATCGTTACTCCCGTCAGAGCGAGTAACCCAATCATTGCAGAAGAAAACATGACCATCCCCCCATTGTTCACAGTTTCGTCATAATCACCCCGTGGTTTTATTATAAAAGACCACCTTCAAAAAAGAAAGCGTTTTCTTCAAACTTTCTTCACATTTCTCGAACGTATCCTCTACCGCTTATCGATATAACTTGCTCACAGTGATTAGACAGGCACGTGTAAAGATGTGTAGCTTTTGTGGAATGTGGGAATACATGATGTAAGGATAAAAAGAGACAGAAGCTGCTCGTCGAGGAGGAAGAGGTATGATTAAGTACGGTACATTGGTACGGATCGAGGGAAAATATGCCGTATTGAGATGGAATAACGGCTCAAGCTTCATCCCTAGACGTTTCCTACCATCCGAAGCACGTGTTGGTGATACGATTATTCGAGACAATCATCATTATTATCTTGAAGAAGATATGACCCCTAACTTTGATGCGTTGATCAAGCAACACTACAAAAGCTGAACGGTCTGCCCACTCTAACCGGGCAGGTCGTTCAGCTTTTTTGAACGGGTCACTTTAAAATGTCGTCAAGTTGTTGTTGGAGCCACGCCTCGTCAACTGGACCCGTTTTTTTCGCCACGATGATTCCTTTTGCGTCTAGAACGTACGTTGTCGGTAATGCGACAACTCGATATTGTTGCTCGACAGCGGCCTCTTCATCTAACAGAATCGGAAAATCGACGGGATACTCATTCAAGAATGCCTCCACGTCCTCTTTTCCTCGTCGCTCATTTTTAGTGACGTTCACACCAAGTACTGGGATACCTGTCGCTTCTTCAAACGATACAAGTTCAGGGAACTCCTCCCGACACGGTGGACACCAAGAGGCCCAAAAGTTAATGACGACCGGCTGTCCTTGGAACTCAGAAAGGGTCATCTTCTCCTCATCTAACGTATTCAAAGTGAAGTCCGGGGCTTGTTGCCCCACTTCGAGTCCTCCTAATACCGATTCATCTTGGACGATCGGAACCGCCTCTTCTTTCTTTTGTGTCATCATATATTCCTCGTAGCCTTTATATGCGAGGCCAGCAATCAATAGAAGGATCAGCGTTCCAATACCAATTCTTTGTAAGCGCATCATTTACCCCTTGTTTGTTTTACTTAAGATTTCTACACTTAACTTATCATAAACCCGTAAAGGAGCGTATGGATTGTGCAACTACAAAACGAGAAAATACAGATTACCTTAAAGGCACAAGGTGCTGAGATGACGAGTTGGAAAGTATCTGGAACTGAACTCTTATGGCAAGGGGACCCGACCTATTGGGGACGACAAGCCCCGATCCTCTTCCCGATTGTGGGTCGATTGCTCGATGATCAATATGTATATGAGGGAAACACCTATACGATGAGTCAACACGGATTCGCCCGGGACGCTATGTTCGAGGTCGAATCTTCTACTGCCACGTCGATCCGCTTCACATTGAATGATACATCGGAATCGCGTCAACACTATCCATTCCCATTCACGCTGACCGTGTCCTATCAACTTGTGGGCGAAGAAGTGATTGTGACGTATCGTGTCCATAACCCGGGCGAAACGACGTTACCGTTTAACATCGGTGGTCATCCTGCATTCAACATTCCGTTCGTGGGCGGGACATTTGAAGACTACGTGATCGATTTCGGCGAAATCCGCTCCCTCGATCGCTACTTGCTCGAGGGTCCTTATTTAACTAAATCAGGCGAGAATTCTCCCTCCTCTAAGCGTCTCGGGGCGTAGCCCGGCGTAGGTGGGAGATGAATCGCCCGGTCCTACAGTTTTCTCTCCCTATGACAGATGTTACGAACAAAAGTTCGTCATTCCGTCAGATTCTCCCTCCCCCTCCTCGGGTATCGGATGAGGAGGACACATCACGATCTTCTGAAAGGAGGAGGGACGGACATGCTGAAAGGCTACACATACAGGCTCCACCCGACGCCGGCACAGGCCGAGTTCCTGGTCCGGACGATCGCTGCGCCCGATTCATCTACAACAATGGATGGTTTCTGAGAAGATCGAAAACCCTCGCTTTCTTTGCCAATCCGAAGCGAAGGTCAAGAAGTCGCAGCGCGCGTTGTCACGAAAGAAGATCGGAAGCAAGAATCGTGAAAAAGCTAAGCTGATCTTAGCCAAGAAACACGAGAAAATCGCCAATCAACGCAAGGACTTCCTTCACAAGCTGTCGAGACGGATTGTTGACGAGAACCAAGTCATCGTCGTGGAGACATTGACATCGAAGGACATGATGAAGAACCACAAGGTAGCGAAGTCCATCGGGGATGTCAGTTGGTACGAGTTCGTCCGGCAACTCGAATACAAATCAAACTTCTATGGACGGACGCTCATCAAGGCAGACCCCTGGTACGCATCGACGCAAATCTGTTCCACTTGCGGAGTAAAGGGCGAGAAGAAAGCGATGGATGTCCGTGAATGGACGTGTGCTTGTGGCGCGCAACATGATCGAGATATCAATGCGAGTATCAACCTGTTGATGTTGGCAAACTAAAACGAATTCCTTCAGGGTGGGAACCACCCGACGAGCTTGGTAAATAATCGTGGCTAATAAAAGTACGATCTTCCCAAGAAGCTCCCCCTTCAATTTGCGAAGCAAATAAGTGGCGAGTAGTTCACCAGGCGCGTATCAACCACTCGGAGAGCGTCAGTATATCCCCCTCACTCGGTCGTTATTCGAAGACGACGCACTCATTTTTGAGAAGATTGAATATGCTGCACTCCGACATCAACCGACCGGCGCAGCCATCGTGATGGAAAGTCCCTCCTTCACGCATTTCGGCATCTGGTCTCCACCGCAGAAAGACGCCCCGTTCGTCTGTTTGGAACCTTGGTTCGGACATGCGGATTATAAAGGACATCGAAAAGATTTCCTACACAAAGAAGGGATCCAACTTCTTGCACCAAATGAGACGTTTGAAGCGAGTTATACATTATATGTGGAGAACTAAAAAAATCAATCCGACGTCTTGTCGGATTGATTTTTTGGTTTAGAAGCGATCGTCTTGTTCGGCTTCATATTCTGACACTGGCTTTTTCATGATGAGCGCCAGAATGATATAAATGAGGAGTCCCGGACCACCGAGAAGAGCCATCGCCACAAATAGGACACGCATAATGGTGACGTCCACCCCGAGATAGTTTCCAAGCCCTGAACAAACACCGGCAATCACTTTATTGTTTGGGTCTTTATAAAGTTTCCGTTCCATGTCATCTTCTCCTCAACTCGTTATGATCGTTGTGGTCGACGTAATGTCGTTCTTCCTCCGTTCGCCACCTCTCCACGCCCTTCAAAGTCGAGCGCTTCATTAATCGGTGTGCTACCAGACTTGATTTCGATTCGACGACCGTACAGACCCCGGTTGTCGAGAGACGCTGCGATGACAGTTGCGACATCCGTTTCGGAAATCGTCGCACCATCCGCATCATTCAAGTCCTCTGATGCTTCGATTGAACCTTTACTCGGTTCATCGACAATGGTCACTGGGCAAATGATCGTATAGTTCAAACCGCTATGTTCGATATACTCGTCAGCGGCATTGTTAGCTGACAGAAAGTTGAAGAGTTCTTTCGGTGCAGCGTTCGGTTGATCGGCGCCATAGGCACTGAGTAAGACGACATGACGTACCCGTTCCTTCTTGGCAGCATCGATGGCATTCATCGCAACGTTTCGGTCAAGCAGTTCAATTTCAGTGCTCGAACCATCCGCGCCGGCAGTTGCCGCGATAATAACGGCATCTTGTCCACTTGTCGCCTCATGTACTTTCTTCTCGAGTTCTGTCTCGACATCAACCGTCAATACGTGTGCACCCATTTTCTCGTACTCTGCTTGTAGTTCAGGATAACGAATTAAAGCGGTCACTTGATGGGTTTTCGCCAGGCTTTTCAATACACGTTTCCCGATCTTTCCTGTTGCTCCAATGACTAAAACTTTCATTCAAATTTCCCTCCTCAAAAGAGTAGTTCATTTGATTAAAATTCCTCTTTCAAGTCAGAATCAAACCCTTTTCTTAAAATTATCTGACAGTACCCCAAACGGATAAATCAAGGGCGTCTCGAATCGCCTGCACGCTCTCTTCTAACGGTTCATAGTAATACACGTTATTGATATAAGCATCTTGACCCTCGACTTGCATCTTATTCACCTCAGGATTCGAGATCATCGTCAATCCGACAGATGCCATTTGCAAGACGTTCATCTCAAGTCCCATTTCTTCTTTCATGAAGCGGTACGTAGCCGGAATTTTTGTCCAACCTGAAGGACTCGCCAGCTTTTCAGCGACAGCTGTCATGACCTCCGTTTGACGATTCGAACGCGCTCCATCCGTATCCGATTTACGGTGTCTCGCATACGCCAAGGCCATGTCTCCATCCATTGCATAGGAAACACCTTCTGTATACTCATACGTCTGGTTGAACCCTTTCTCGCTAAACGAATGCGTCGCCGTGACATTCACCCCACCGATTAGATCAATCAATTCCATGAACGATTCGAACGTGATGACGACTTGTCCATCGACCGAGGCATCGGTCAGCCCTTCCACGGCACCAATCGTACACTCTGCGCCGCCGAACGCGAACGCATGCGTAATTTTGTCACCTTCACGTTCAGGTTCACATGGAATCGCTGTATACGTATCACGTGGAATCGATACGTTCTGAACAGTCCCAGAACGTGGTACGAACTCCATCAACTGCAGGGAGTCTGTACGAGATCCTGACAACGATTCCCCTACCCGCGCATCGCTCCCCATAATGAGGAATGTGAATGGAGCAGTCGCAAAATATCCAACAATCAGTAGCATCGCAAGTAGGAAAAGGACAGCTTTCCCTTTCCATTTACGCTTTCGTTTCGTTGGTTGTTTAGACGCATGATCCGTTTCTCGTTTAGCGGGAGTAGATGGTTTCGATGGTCTCGTCGTCTGTCGGGATGTTGGACGAGATGATTTCCGTTTCGAAAATAATGAAACCCGGGGTAGTCGTTTCCGACTCGACTTTGCCGTCCCATTTTTCGTCCTTGGAGATTCTTTCGTTTGTTCATTTAAAAAGGGATGTTCTGATTGGCGTGTTACCCGTTCACGCTGTTGTTCAGATTGTGCATGTATAGAGGGCTCGTCCGCTTGACCATGGTCCACACGAGACGATTCGATTTCTTGTTGTTCTAATTCGCGCTTTCTACGTTCAACACGCGATAAATGTTGTTCATCTTTCATCATTATGATCCTCAACTTTATCAATTTTTCTCTATTATCCCGAACTAGCCATCATCTGACAACGTTTCTTACGAAAATCCGTCTTAAGCATGAGAGCAAATGATTGTTTCAGATGAAAACCGGGAAAGGAATAATAATTGGTGTCTGCCCAAATCAAGATTGCCTTCGAGAAGTTTGACTGAAAGGAGGAGAGCTGATGCGCATCGGAAAGTTACGCGTGTTGTTAGAACAATATGGCGAGGCGACGTTACGCGATTTGCTCGTCGAAATGTACCGCCACACTCCTAAAGATGTGATTGATGATCAAGATTTTGATTTTATGATCAGCCAATACACGCGCTATAAAGAGAAAAAAAATTCTGAAGAGCGACATTCGCTCTCGCAAACCATCACCTTGGCGGAACGGTTTGTTGATTCTGCGTATGAACATTTGTACATTCGTCCGAATCAAGTCATGTCAGAACGCGACCAAAAAAATTGGTACATCCACGCTAAAAAAATCATTCGCGATTTAGCACATTACGCCGAGGAATATACAGAAGCACGGACGATGTATGAAGAAATGTTTTACCTCCTCTCTACATCGGCTGGCGAAGAACCGCTCTTCTCTACGAGTGACCCATTTCGTCTTTTAAAAATTTCACAAGTCACCATGCTCAAACAACTCATTCACTATTATCAGCTCGATGCCCCGATTGATACCGTTTGGATTGACCGCGCCCTATACACCGCACTCCACGTGCCAAAAGATGTTGATTCTACACGAATCGATTTACTCTCAACGCTACCTATCGAACACAGTCATGCCAATACAAGAAAAATCCTCCACTCTCGTCTCTTAAAACTTTGCGATCGGATGTTAGAAAAGTCCCAAACAGAGGATACCGCGCTCGAAAACTATCAAGCGCTCAAGATGTTAGAACTCCGCCTTCTCGTCGCTGAAGGGAATTTGAAAGAAGCGGAACAAAAATTGTTCGCTGAATATATCCCATTCTTTTCTCATCGCTCCGAACCATTTCGGGTATATGTCGACTTTTTAGAGAGTCACGGACACACTAGTGAGACGAAGCGCTTAAAACGAATTGCTAAAGAAAAGCGAATCCGATTTTAAAAAAAGGGAGTCAATCGATGGGATCGATTGACTCCAATACATGATATGAACGAGGGGTGTTCATTTGAAAAGGAGGACAGAAAGTTGGTGCAGAACTTTCTTCCTACACATATAAGTATAAGGGAATGATTGTAACCGTTACCAAATCACTTATTGCATTTTTGTGAACGTTTTCACGTTATTCAATCGTATTCATCATGCCAAGTCCGATGACAGATAACAATACAATCAATACGAACAAATACACCATTTCATTCGGCGATTGAAATCCTTCATGAATGTCCACATCTTCTTCGACAATGATATTTTCATGAATGACGACCGGTTCTGTCTCGGCCATGGCTGCAGGCGGTGTTACTGTCAACCAAAGCACAGAAACCAGAATCAGTTGATAAATGTATTTCATCATATACTCCTACTCCGTGTTTTCATTGTGTTTAAGTATAGCACGTCTCATCCGTTCATTGCGCTGACATTTGACGAATCTCACAGATGAACGATGAAACGAAATCCATTTCATTGTATTGAACGGATATGTTCTATTTTACTCGAACCTTTTTCTGGCGTAATTGATTTTTTCTCGAGTCAGGTTTCATTATAATGCCACACACCTCGATGCAAGATAGCGCTTACAATTTATTTGTACTTATCATTTGATAAAGAAAGAAGGATTCTTCGTGAAACGAGCGCTACGTTTTGTAGAATGCAGGCAATTACCGTTACATGAGCGTATTTCCATTCAGTCGCTATATCCTTTAAGCAAGGCTCCTTTGCTTCTTTCCCTCCCCTCACATCATCACGTCTATGTTGCACTCAATCGCGATGCCCCACTCGCTTCGATCGTCGCAAACGACGAACAGCTTGAGACGGAACATGCTATTCGCCTCTCTCAAGCCACGTATTGTGATCGTCACGTCTTTCGCGGACTACTTCACCGTTTGATCTATGAGCGAAGTCGAGAAACGACGTACCCGATCACGTACTATCTTCAGGAGGAAGACTATCAAAATCAAGATAAGCTTCGAATATATGAAGCAGCAGGATTTCAAGTATTCCATCAAACGAAAACGTATCATCTACCGTTCATCCCGTGTGAGAAAGCAACTCATAGCGATTGGACACTCGAATTAGTGGACTATTCAAGAAGAGTCGATTGGCTCACATTTCGAAATGAGCATTGTCATCTCCTTCCGGGTGCCATGTCAATGACAGATGAACAATTCGCACGAGAAGTTCGCCAGCAAACATTGTTCTATTCCGTGAAGTGGAATCGACAAGTGATTGGAATCATGAAAGTTCGCTTACATATGTACCATATTTCAATACAAGAGATGCATATTGATTGTGATGAGCCTTTATTGAGGGACGCCATTTCATTCCTTCAACAAAAATTTTTCTACATGTTCCGATACATCGAAGAGGCACATATTTCAGCAACAAACCTGCAACCTGATTTGACATATATACTTCGACGCCACGGTACCCAAATCTCAAATATTTGTCGTTATACGTACACGCTACAGGCACCACCGACCCCGATTTATTTATAACAATCAAAAGACGTCGAGCAAACCAACTCTTTCTCCAAGGAAAAAGTTGTTCATTCGACGTCTTTTATTCTGCAGCAGTAGTCGACTCCATCGCTAGAGGCGGCATCGCTTCAAACAGTTCTGTCCGAAGCCCCGTGTCTCTCAAATCGAGTGATTCAATCCGATCGAACTTAATTTTGCGATCGACGACATTGAACCAATACGTAATGTTTGGTTCATCTTTAAAACGAATCGCATAATTCGACCCATTTAAGTGAAAGTCAACCTCGGTAGACAGCAACTCGGTCGGACCAATCTGTTTATGGGTCGTTAATCGTTCAAGGACAACCTGTTCTTCATTGATGCGATAGTCGACAAACGTCGCAAGCGAGAGTCCAAACATAAATGATACAAGGGCGAAAGTGCCCACCAAACCCATCGTGATTTTTCCGTTCATTTCGCTGTCCCTCCCTCTCCTATTATATCGGATAAGCGGGAAACGTTGTGAAGTGACATTTTGTTCAACTTTAGGCAAACTGAAGCAGAAGGAGGAATGTACATGCATATCGATCATACTGGGATTGCCGTTCGAGACTTAGACGAGGCAATCACATTTTATACGACGGTCTTAGGAGGAAAACTCGTGGACCGCTATACGAACACGGCAATCGGGGTAGAGACCGAGTTGGCCGTCATTCATATTGGAGAGGATGTCATCGAATTGTTACGTCCGACTAGTAAGACGAGTCCGATTGCCCGGTTCATGAAAGCTCGAGGGAAGGGTGTCCATCATATCGCCTACCGTGTCGATGATTTGGATGAAGCGATTGCCGCTCACAAACAGAACGGCATCACCTTTTTAGAAGACACCCTACGTACGACGGCGAAAGGTAGACGCTTAATCTACATGGACCCGCGACATTCAGGCGGTGTGATTACCGAGCTTTGTGATTACCCTAAAGAAAAGCAGTAAGAGTCCCCCTCTTACTGCTTCATGATGGTTTCTTCTATAATTTGACGATTCTTCTCTTTCAACCGTTCATTGTGAGAGGACACCATTGCGGTAGCGGTAGCATTCGGGTCAATGTATGTTTTGGCCCGGTTCACCGCATTCGCAGCATCTTGAAACGCTCCCGCGATGAGATGTACTTTCCCGTCATGCGTGAGAATATCACCCGCAGCGTACAATCCCGGTACGGATGACTCGCTACCTGAATTCCCTTTCACATAAAATCCATCCTTCATGTCAACCTGTAGTTCGCTGTTCTGAAGTAGCTCTGCGTCTTGTTCGTATCCGTGATTGATGACCACTTCATCGACATCGATTACGTTCGTCTCCCCTGTTTCGACATGAGTCAAAAGAACTTGTTGAATCGACTTCCCATCGTGAGAAATCAAATCCGTTACTTTCGATTGTGGGCAACAGTCAACTCGACTCTGCTTAATTTTTTCAACTTGTGCTTCATGTCCACTGAGTTCTTCTTTCCGATACGTCAACACGACCTGCTCTGCAATCGGCTCGAGCGCATTCGCCCAATCGACAGCACTATTGCCGCCACCCGATATCAAGACGCGCTTGCCCTTAAAGCGACCCAGTGATTTAACCGTGTAATGGAGGTTCGACAATTCGAACCGCTCCGCTCCGCTCACTTCAACCTTATGCGGTTTGAGGATTCCACTTCCGGTCGCAACGATGACGGTTTTGGAAATGTGGTGACCGTTCGTCGTGTCAATTCCGAATAAATCGTCTGAGCGTTTGGAAATCGACTCCACCTTCTCGCCAAGAAGGACCGTCGGAGAGAAGGTGAGGCCTTGCTCGACGAGTTGGTCAATCAGTTTTGCCCCAGTCGTCGGAAGAAGTCCACCCACATCCCAGACCATTTTCTCTGGATAGACGTGTACTTTCCCACCTAAAAAAGGCTGAAATTCGATTATTTTTGTCTTCATGCCCCGTAAACCGCTGTAAAAAGCGGCATACAATCCAGCCGGTCCCCCACCGATAATCGTCACGTCGAATACTTCCTCGTTCATCGTCGCACCCTTCCTCTCTATGTGTATAAAAATGATAATCATTCTCATTAGATGATAACCTGTTTTCATTACTTTGACAATTCTTTTCGAATATCGTCGTGATGGACTTGGTTTTTCTTATGCATAGGTCGGGTAATGAAACATGAATCAAAAGGGAGGATGTGCGTGATGGATTGGATGGATCTCCTATTAATCGTCGGATCATTTTTTTGGCTAGTTGAGACGTGGCGATTTCGTAATCGAAAAGAGGCATCAGACGGGGCTGTCGAGCGAAAAAGCTTTTACTTTGTAGCGACGACGATGATCGGCGTCTTTGGTTTGTCTCTTGTTTCCTCGTTTATGTTCGAATCACAGCCTCCAACGGTTCAACGAATCATTGGACTCACATTTTACATAGCCGGCGTGTCGTTACGTTATTGGGGAATTTTACACTTACGTCATCAATTCACACGACATGTCGTCGTCCGACCGGAAGACGAACTCGTCAGCTCGGGACCGTATCGTTACTTACGCCACCCTCTTTACACTGGGTTGTTATTGATCGCGTTCGGATTCTCGCTATACTTTATTCATTGGGGGATTGCACTGATTGGCGCGGGTCTCACCTCGCTTGCGTTACTGTACCGCATTCGAATTGAGGAAGGTATGCTCATTCGCCATTTCGGTCAGTCTTACCAATCCTGGTCGAAGACGCGCAAGCGTCTTTTCCCCTTCATCTATTAAAAAGGAGTCCGGCTCATCGCTGGACTCCTTTTTCATTTAGACAGAATATTTGCTGAGTAATCGGACGACGATGACCCCCGCGATGAATGCGACGATACTGAGTATCCACATGGCTCCAGAAGCTGGTACACCCGGAAACACGACGGCGAGTGAGCCAATGACCAATCCGATGATGACGGAGAACGTCATTCCCGGGAAATTCGCCAACAAGTAACGAATGACTTTACTACTTACAATAAAGCCGACGGCCACTCCAGCACCGACAATCCCAATAATCAACAGATTGAAGTTTGAGATGGCGCTGATGACGGTTGGATAAACGCCAATTAACAACAAGACGAATGAACCGCTAATTCCAGGAAGCAACATCGCCATGCTGCCCAACCAACCAGAGAAGAATAAGAGAAGTGCCGTCCCGAACGTCACGTCCGTCATAATAGACGAATCAACCGGATTCAAGAATGCCATACTCGCAACGAGTATCGTTGCGACAACCATAGCAATAACATGAACCGGACGAATCGATGCGCGTGATTTAAATTCCACGAATAGAAGTGGAATAATCCCTAAAATCAATCCGATAAAGAAAAATTGTGTCGGTGCATAATACTCCAGCAATAAGTATTCAATTACTCGACTCAATGCGATAATGGCTGTCCCCATTCCAATTGCCAATGGAATCAAGAACCCGATATATTTTTTCCAATATCGGCTAAATACGCCGCTAATCGCTTCGATGAGTTGATCATAGATGCCTAAAATGACTGCAATGGTACCGCCGCTTACACCAGGGATTAAATCACTCGTCCCCATGGCCATCCCTCGCCAAATGTTCTTCCACTCCATAATGTATCTCCTTTACGTATATCTTTCCTCAAGCACTTAGTATAGTCGAGAAAAGAAGTTTGCGCATCCGCTTTTAGACTGAGAAAGGAGTCGAATTGATTTCTTTGATCATATAGTCAAATCTCGCCCCAGAAATGTTGATTTCTTTTTCCTTATGGAAGCCGAGACGTGTGTATAAGCGATGCGCCGCAGGGTTTTCTTGGTCCACGTTCAATGTGACGGCGGGCACACCGCGTTCTTTCGCAACGAGACAAACGTGTTCGATTAACTTCGTCCCGATCCCACGACCTCCATACGCCTCTGCGACAGCCAGTGAATCAATGTATTGGACATAACCTTCCGTTTCAACGTCCACCTCTTCTCCACTTCCATGCGCCGTCAACCATTCTCGAATCGGTCGATCCAATTCTTCTGCCTTATCCCCACGATACGAGATGATCATTCCGGCAACTTCTCCTTCAAAATCCGCCACCCAGATGTTTTCGTGACTCAAGCGATTATTTGGTTTCTCTACCCACATCGCTAGTCGCTCCAATACCTCAGGTGTATCCGTTGATGCCGTCAATGTGTACGCAATCTCATGGATCGCTTGATACATGAGTGGTGCAATTTGTTTACTATCTTGTTTGGTTGCTTGTCGAATATTCATGATTGATCCCTCCATCATCCAGTCTAGCATAGCCCGGCACACCGATTGTTTGTCCACACTCGTTTTGTGGCATCATATAGAGTGAAAGGGGCGAACCGAAATGAAAGCTATTCTTACAGGAATGAACGGTACAGTGGCACCCGTCGTTGCCGAAACGTTACAGCGCCACGGAATTGAAGGGATTGCGTGGAATCGCGAGCAAGTGTCCACGACAAACGAAGAGGAAATGCGAGAATTCATCGAGCGCATCCGACCGGACTACTTTTTACATATCGGTATGGGCGCGGTGGAGTGGGCCGAGACGCTCGCTCGTTTATGTGGTGAGGCGAAAATCCCTTTCCTGTTCACGAGCACGGTTTCAATTTTTTCAGATGAAGTGACCGGACCGATTTCCCCAGATACGCTACCAGATGCCGAGGATGACTATGGAAAGTATAAGCGTGAGTGCGAACGTGCGATTATGAACGCCAATCCTGGTGCTCAAATCGTTCGTCTCGGATGGCAAATCGGGGATGAGGCCGGATCGAATAATATGATGGACTATTTTACGAACGAGATGAAGCAACGAGGGGTCATCCAAGCGAGTGAGCATTGGTATCCATCATGTTCATTTTTAGTAGACACGGCAGACGCGCTATTTGAAATTTTGACTAAACGTGGACCGGGCATCTATCAGTTAAACGGAAATGCGAACTATTCCCTATACGACATCGCCGTCGGACTAAAAGAGCTTCATGACACCGACTGGCAGATTGAATGTACCGATGAACCGAAACGGGATAATCGAATGATCGATTCATCGGTCTCGATTCGTCCCATCTCCAAACACCTAAATTTGCAAACGAAGTAAATTCAAAGTCGCCTACTCCCATCGAGTAGGCGACTTTTTTATTGATTTCGAGTTAGATGAGTCAATCGCAATTTACTTTTCGGCAGACTCGGCATGTCTACAAAACTATAGCTTAAGTCTTGAGGCGGGACCGTGTAGGCGTATTCCTTAGTAAACAACTCAATGACTTGTGCAAGAATTGCAATGGTCACATGTTCGCCGGCACATCGATGTCCAAAATCTACATCTCCCCCACCTTGCGGAATAAAGTTAAACGGACTCTCGTTCCAATCTTTAAAACGAGAGGGATCGAATCGATCCGGCTCCTTCCAAATAGAGGAGTCATGATTCGTACCGTACAAATCAAGAAGCGTCAGCGTCCCTTCCGAAAATGCATAGCCGTCCCATTCAAAATCGGTTTTGACACGAGCTGCCGCTACAGGGAAAAATGGATAAAACCGTCTCACTTCCTGGACAAATTCTGTTTTCGAGACCTCTCCCCGCTCTACCTGCTCTTTTACATCCGGGAACTGATGTAAAGCTAAGACAGTGAAGAGGACATACACCGAGATTGCGACAGTCGGGCGTAAAATGTTCAATACTTCGACCGCCACGACGTCTTCAGGTAATAACTCTCCGGATTCATCCCGGTGCCACGAAAATTCGTACAGCGCCGTATGTTCGTTCGGCAATAATCGATTCGACCGCACTTCTTTTACCATCTGACGAATCCAGGCTTCAGCGGAACTTCGTGCCTTCCGACCTTGTAAATACGTCGGACCAAGAGACGTACCCGATTCAAATAATAACCTCATCTCTTCAGTGCGCTTCCCCACTTCTTCTTTCGCAAGTGGAACTCCCGACCATTCACACACGGCCTTCATCAACACTTCTTGTGCAATATCGTATAAGACGATTTCCTCTCCCATTCGTTCAATCTGGTTCCACTCACGATATGTCAATCGGAGCAATCGATCTATGTTTTCTTTTGTCATCAATGACATGAACATATGTTTTCGATGCGTATGTGCCGTACCATCAAGTGTTTGGACCCCATCTTCTCCAAACAAGGTTTTCAATAGACGTTTTGGCGCCGCATTCTGGCGCATGAATTTGTCTGCATCATAGAACACCTCGGCAGCCTCTTCGCCTCCAAGGCAAATCACGCGCTCCCCGAGCAGGCGCGACTCAAAGATATTCGACTGAAAACTTTTGCGTCGATTCGCGACAAACAAATATCCTTCCCGTAAAAAATCGACACTATGGTCGAGACCTTCTTGTTTCGGTATGACTTTCCCCATCCAACTCACCCTTTCTCTTTTTTCGAACTATAGAGGATGTTCCCCCGTTTTTAGAGAACAAACCTAATATTGAAAGGAGCGAGCGACATGTTGCCTTTCTTACTGACATTGCGTCGAATTGTACGCGGAGTCTGGTGTGGTCTCCGTGACCCTGAGTTCCAAGTCTTATTCAGTCTTGCCTTCCTTACCGTCCTCTCCTGTACACTTTTTTTACACCCGGTTCGAGGAGATGCGTTGGTTGGACGCACTTTACTTCAGTGTCATCACCCTAACTACCATTGGATATGGTGATTTTGCCCCACAGACCGACATCGGAAAATATTCACCATCGGATATGTATTGACCGGGGTGGGCATCATGGTTGGCTTTATCACAAAAGTGTTTGATCATTTACAAAAAGCACGACTCGATGAATTAGAAGCAAAACAAAAGACGCCACCCTCTGATTCATAAGGATGGCGTCCTTTCGTTTAGGAAACTTTTCGATTTTCAATTTCAAGCTGTTGGTTGAAACGCTTCGTCTCGGCAATGACAACACCCGACAAGAACAAGAGACCAATCAAGTTCGGGATGGCCATTAAGCCGTTGAAGACATCCGATAACGCCCATACCAAGTTCAAGTTTGTCGTCATGGCACCGAGTCCCGCGACGAGTACAAAAGCAATCCGATAGGGAAGAATCGACTTTTGTCCGAACAAGTAATGGATGGAGCGTTCGCCGTAATACGACCAACCGAGCACGGTCGAATAGGCGAACAAAACGAGCCCGATTGTGACAATATAACCGCCGGCTGGTCCGAGGAACAGTTCAAATGTAGCTGAAGTCAATTCGACCCCTTCAAGTCCTGTCTCGATTTGACCACCCATGACGAGTGTCAATCCTGTCACCGAACAGACGACAAGCGTGTCCAAGAAGACTTGAGTCATCGAGACGAGCGCCTGACGACCCGGCATATCTGTTTTCGCTGCCGCTGCTGCGATCGGAGCAGAGCCAAGACCTGCTTCGTTCGAGAAGACACCACGTGCCACCCCGTATCGAATGGCAGCTCCGATGGCCCCTCCACCGATTGCTTCTGCACTGAACGTACTGCTAAAGATGAGTGCGAACGCATCCGGAATCAGTGAGTAATTCATCACCATGATGATGAGACCGCTACCTAAGTAGAAGGCAATCATGACGGGGACGAAGTAACTGACCACTTTCCCGATGGAACGCACGCCTCCGAGAATGACCGCTCCTGTAAAAATCATAATGAGAATCCCTGATATGTAAAGTGGTACGTCAAACGTTGTTTTGAGCGCAAGCGCGACCGAGTTCGTTTGGACCCCGTTTCCAATACCGAACGCCGCAATCGATGCGAATGCAGCAAATGCTACTGCTAACCATCGTTGATTCAACCCTCGTTCTAGATAGTACATCGGTCCACCAGCCATTTGACCGCGCTCATCAGTGACCCGATACTTCACGGCAAGAACTGCCTCTGCGTATTTCGTTGCCATCCCAAAGAAACCGGACACCCACATCCATACGATGGCTCCCGGTCCTCCTAATACGACCGCTGTCGACACCCCGACGATATTCCCCGTACCGACAGTCGCCGCCAGAGCGGTCATGAGCGCCTGGAAGTGACTGATGTCCCCTTTAGAGGATTGATCCTGATTTTTCGAAAACGCCAATTTCAACGCATACGGTAATTTGGTGATTTGAATTCCACCTAGACGCACCGTCAAGTAAATGCCTGTCCCCACAAGCAAAATCAAGAGCGGTGGTCCCCATACAAAGTTGGACACCGTACTCACCCATTCACTAAATGATTGCCCCATACAAAGTATCCCCTTCCCCCGAAAAATAGTGTACACCTCTATTTTTTCAGAATACTTAGAACAATGCAAAAGTATTGTACTAAAACAACTGATTCATTGTTTGTTCTGTACAAAAACAGCGAGACGAACTCAATCGTCTCGCTGTGACTCAGGTTTCTCTCGTTGTAAAGGCGCTTTCCAATCAAATGTATCCGGAACATAATCGAGCCCGCCTGGATGAAACGGCTGACAGCGAATGAGTCGGCGAGCGGTTAAATAACTGCCTTTGACAGCCCCATGTTTTTCGATTGCTTCGATTCCGTAGTGCGAACAGCTCGGATAAAATCGGCACGTTGGCGGCTTTAATGGTGAAATAAAACGCTGATAACCTTGAATCCCTTTTACTAGTACACGTTTCACACGATTTCGCCTCACTCTTTTGAATTAGTGCCATCATAGCGCGATTTGAAACGTTTGTCATGTTCGTCGATTCCTATGTCAAATCGTTTTCCATCTCTTTACAAATGAGCAGGATGGGCGATATTCGAGTGTATGTTTGTTATGATAGTCAACATAACTATTGACCGAATCGAAAAGAAGAGGTGACGAATGATGAATCAACTACTAATGGTCGGTGCAGGATCGATGAGCGAGGCACTCGTTCGCGGGTGGATCGACTCGGGCATCGAACCGACACACATCACAATGACAAACCGAAGTGACCGGGAGCGTTTACTCTTCCTACAAGATGAACTCGGCGTTCAAATCGTCGAGGACGAAAACGTGAACGACTATGACATCGTCGTATTAGCGATGCAACCAGATGGCGTCATGCCATATGTAGAATCGAAAGAATGGAAGACACCGTTACTCGTCTCGGTCGCGGCACATATCGAACCGAGCCAGTTAGAAGAGGCTTCAGGGTTACCAGCCGTATGCGCCATGCCGAACACGCCTGTCGCCTATCGGAGCGGGATGACGGGTCTATGGTTCGGTCCAGAAACTGATGAGGCTGATCGCGCAAAAGCGACTTCTCTCTTTGAACGGGTCGGACGAACGGCCGTCACCGATGCGAAGACGATGTCGGCCTTTATGGCTGCTGCCGGGTGCAGCCCGGCCTTCTTCTATGAAATCGTGGGTGCGATGACGCCCGTCCTAACGGATGTCGGTTACGATGAACAGACAGCGCGTCAAATTGTCGCTCAAGCGATGAAAGGCTCCGCTGAGTTGTTGTCTCATGAAACACGGAAGACGAATGAACTGATTGCCGACGTGGCCGCTCCAGGCGGACCGACAGACCGAGGCGTCGGCGTGCTTCAGGAACGGAACCTTGCTGACGTGATGGCTTCAGCCTTGCGTGAAAGTGCCAAAGAAGATCATGAAACGATCGAGAAACCATAAAAAATGGATGGAAGCGACTCGCTTCCATCCATTTTTTCAATTGATTGTATGTATGATGGACACAATCAAACCCACCACTAAAATCCCCGGTAATAAATTGGCCACGCGAATTTTAGTGATTCCAACCAAGTTCAAGCCAATCGCCACAATCATGACTCCACCGGTCGCGGTCATCTCTAAAATAAAGCTGTCCATGAGCGACTCCGGAATGAACTTCATGATTTGAATGGCGAGTAACGCGATTCCGCCCTGATACAGTAACACTGGAACTGCTGAAAACATGACCCCAATCCCAAGTGTCGAACTTAACACGAGGGCCGTAAAACCATCAATCAACCCTTTCGTGTATAACACGTCATGATCACCACGTAACCCGCTATCGAGCGCCCCGATAATGGCCATCGCCCCGATCACGAAAATGAGCGTGGCCGTTACGAATCCTTCCGCTACACTCGATTGACTCCCAAGGCGCCGTTCGAGCCGATAACCGACTTCATTCAATAATTCATCTAACTTCCACCATTCCCCGAGCGCAGACCCGACGACTAGACTTCCGATGACGATTAAGAAGTTCTCACTTTTCATCCCCATTTGAATCCCAAGCAAGATGACCGCAAGCCCGATTGCCGCCGTCACCGTCTCTTTCATACGCTCCGGAATGCGGTGAAATAAGAGACCTAGCAATGCCCCGATGACAATTAGTCCGGCATTGACGAGGGTTCCCGTTAGAACCATGTCGCATTCCCCGTTTCATTATGTATTGAAAGGAATATACCAATTGCTTTCGTGCCATGTCAACATACAAAAAAAGAGCCACTTCTCGCAAGAAGTGGCTTCGCGGAAACCCATGTTCCGGTGGGTTTCTCGAGGGTTTGGCACCCAAGTGATTCTGACTGGGCTCGAACCAGCGACCTCTACCCTGTCAAGGTAGCGCTCTCCCAGCTGAGCTACAGAATCAGGTCGTGTCCTCTCTTAAGGACACTATTAATATATCAAGAAACTATTGAGTTGGCAACAACTTTTTTATTTTTTTAGAGACTTTTTCATCGTGTCATTTGTTGACGGTCGATATGTCGACATAACCGCTCCAAATCGCCCGCATAAACGGAGACGAGCATGTCCTTATAGAATGTATCTCGATCCCAATGAAGACCGTTCGCCTTAGCGACACGTTGAGACGGAACATTATCCGGATGAATCAGAGAAATAATCTCCTTCTCGCCTTCCGTAAAAGCATGCTGCATCAGACGCGCGGCGGCTTCTCGACCATATCCCATATGCCAATGCTTCGGTGACAACCAATATCCGACTTCCAACTCGATTTTACCGTCCAATTCATGCAATAACGTACCTGCGTGACCAATCGGTTCATCACTGTCAAATGTCATGAGCTTCAGGAGACCGGTCTGGCGTCCTGTCTCATAACGAGCCAATTGACGTTCAAACCACTCAATCGTCTGTTCGTCAGTGTACGGTCTCCCATCCGGACTGATGAAGCGCATCACCCGAGGATCTTGGAGAAGCGATTTGACAAAATAGAAATCAGAAAGCGTATACGGTTCAAACCGCAAACGTTCAGATTGCAACTCGACAAGATGCATCGTTTTCCGCCCCTTTCTTTCATCATCATAATCTGAATTATTAAATTCCCGTTTTCAGCACATTTCAACCCTTTAGGCCACAACTTTTAATCCGACCACACTCCCGATAATCAACGTCAAATAAAAGATACGCCAACGACTTTTCGATTCGTTCAAATAAAGCATACCTAAAATGACGCCGCCGGCCGCACCGATACCTACCCAGATGGAATAGGCAAGACTAAGAGGAATGACCTCAAGTGATTTCGATAACCAATAAAAGCTGAGCGCAAACGATAAAATTGATGCAATCGACCATTTTAAAATCTGGTATCCTTTCGATTTCCCCATAAAGAAAACGGCTGTCATTTCAGCAATTCCTGCTCCAATCAGATAAACCCAACTCATGCCTCTTCCCCTCCTGTCACTTGCTTCAATCCGATGATGCCGATAATCAACGTCGTCACAAGGATTAGTTTCCATCCACTAAGCCCCTCGTCAAATAAGAAGGCACCAACTATGACTGTGCCGACCGCTCCGATTCCTGTGAATACGGCGTACCCCGTACCGGCAGGGAGCGTCCGAAACGCTTTCGCCAATAATCCGAAACTAAGAATCAATAACACGATTGTCCACAATGTCGGACCTAAAACCGTGAAGCCTTCAGACAGCTTCATCGTCGTCGCCCAGACGATTTCGAGTAGTCCTGCAAACAGGAGGGAAATCCATGCACCCTTCTCTTTACTCATCCCAACCCACCCCTTTCTTGAAAATTCGAAACGCAGCTTGTTGTCGCATCTCCCGATCCTCTTCAAATGTGAATAACGACAGTAAGGCGCCATCTAAAAAGCAATAGTACGCAGCATATAGTTCATCGAGCGATTGTACCGGTAAATCGCCACGCTCCATCGCCAGTCGAAATTGTTCTTTCTCAAATCGTTTCAGCTTGGTTTCGACCGTCCCGATGACTTCCTCGATATACTCTCGAAACTCCGGGGGAGGGACAAGTAACATTCGTTTCGTCAACATCCATGTCTCATGATCACTAAAGAAGGACGTGAGCGTGTTGACGATTGACTCGATTCGTTCTAAAGGTGGTCGTCCTACCGTATCGTCACTCGTTGTCTGCCATACTTCTTCGTAACGATTCGCCATGTCTGTGACGACTTGTTTGAACAATTGTTCTTTCCCATCGATATGGGCATATAAAGACGGCTTGCGAATTCCTACATCTTCCGCTACTGCCGCTAGTGACAACCCTTCGTAACCTTCCCGTGCGAAGCGTGTGCGAGCAGACTGCATGATTTTTTCTTTTGTATTCATGTCATTCACTCTCCTTGTCTTACACTCTAACTAACGAACGGTAGGTAGTCAAGTCAAGCAATTGTATTTTGGTTCATGATTCTCCACAATATAAGTAGAAAGAGGTGACGAAAGATGATTGAACAATTAAACGTGTCGATTCCGACGGAGAAAGTACGTGGTCAAAAGCGGATTGTCCGCGTATTTCGACCAGACTGGGTCGACGTCAGCACCCCGCTTCCCGTCCTGTATATGCATGATGGACAAAATGTGTTTTCTGGAAACACTGCTACATATGGAGAAGGTTGGGAAATCGATCGTTGCATCGACCTGCTCCAACTCCCGCTCATGGTCGTCGCCATCGCGAGTGCCCCGAACTGGCTAGACCGTTACGATGAGTATTCATATGAGGAAGATGAGATGTTATATCGTCGGATTGGACCTGAACTGGCGAAAACTCGTCCGACACTCGGTGGCCAAGGTCGTATGTATACAGATTGGCTCATGAATGAATTAAAACCACGAATTGACAGCGAGTTCGCCACTGACCCAGAAGATGTCGGGGTCATGGGGAGCTCGATGGGAGGTGTCATCTCTTTATACATGATGGCGACCTATCCTTCTATTCGACGAGTTGGCTCCCTCTCCACCGCGGCATGGGCCAATCTTGATCCGTTGATTCGAGAAATGAAACAAGCTGAGTTCGCGGGTAAACTATATATGGACATCGGCACAAATGAAGAGAGTGGGCCAATCACGCCAAGCGACTACCTGTTCACGAATGCGAAACTGATTGAAGTCATCGCGCAGAAAGGCATCGCCTTGCGATATGAGGTCGAACCAGACGCGATTCACAACGAATCGGCCTGGCGCCGCCGCTTGCCTGACGCACTGCGCTATCTATACGATTGCACGTAAAAGAGCGAATTCCGTAACTTTCGGAATTCGCTCTTTCGTTTAGATGACCCAGTTCCCGTCACGCATGATTGCCTCACGCGTCCCGTCTTCTCGTTCACCATCGATATTCATTTCGGCTGAACCAATCATGAAGTCAAC
This sequence comes from Exiguobacterium sp. s123, assembly GCF_018617075.1. GTDB lineage: Bacteria > Bacillota > Bacilli > Exiguobacteriales > Exiguobacteriaceae > Exiguobacterium > Exiguobacterium profundum. The sequence continues at coordinate 134,242 of NZ_JACSJL010000006.1, forward strand.
GTGTGTCATCGAGTCGTTCGCACCGTTCGCCGCGAGCTCTTCTTGTGACATCGAAGGCCCCCCTTCGAGACATGTCGAGTACGCACGGCCGAGCGCCAAGTGACACGATGCATTCTCATCAAACAACGTGTTATAGAAGAGAAGACCCGAGTTCGAGATTGGAGAATCATCCGGAACGAGCGCTACTTCACCGATACGACGCGCCCCCTCATCCATGTTCAACAATTCATCAAGAGCCGCTTGCCCTTTCTTCGCCTCCGCTTTGACGACTTTCCCACCTTCAAACCAAAGGGTGAACTCATCAATCAAGTTCCCGCTGTAGCTGAGTGGTTTTGTGCTCGACACGTGACCTTCCACAGAGTCTTTATCTGCGAGCGTGAACACCTCTTCCGTCGGCATGTTCGCGATAAAGTCGATGCCATCGACGTTCGGGCCGCCACCGCCAAGGAAGACATGTTTTTTCGGAAGTCCGATTGTCAGTTCCGTCCCTGGTGCTTTGTAATGAAGCTTCGCATACTTCTTCTCTGTCAATAGCTTCGCACGGCTACGAAGTGATTGATCGTGTGTATCCCATGCCGCGACGACATCTTCTTGATCCATCCGCGTTGCTGCGAAGATGGCTTGCCATAATGCCGCAACCGCATCATCACGTCCCGGGAATACTTTTTGTGCCCACGCTTCTGACGCACCTGCGACGATTGACCAGCTCACATTGTCGCTCATCACATATTGACGCCACTTCGCGAGCGCTTGTCCTGCTGCACGGTTCGCATCCGAGATGCGTGACGATTCCACACCATTCAACGCATCCGGGTCATCACTGACGATTGACAAGAATGCCGTTTTTTCTTCAGCCAATTGCTCAAAACGGGCCTTCAACCAATCTGGAAACTCTTTGAATGAATCCGCTGGTGCATTGAAATAACGAATTTTCCCTGTTTCTTCGTCGCTCCAGTTGACGAATACTTGCTTCGCTCCTGCCGCATAAGCAGCTTTCACCACGTGACGGACGAGTGGTGCCTGACTGATGTCAGCACGTACTTCTAATTGTTGACCAGGTTGAATGTTCACACCTTTTTTCACCGCTAATTCTGCATAGCGTGCGAAATCTGCCTCTGTCGGCATCGAAATCTTAGACATATGTATCGTTCCTCCTTTTCAGTTATCTTTATTTTCTTAAATTTCAGGAAAAGTTGCAACCAATGCGCAAAAACGGGCATATTAGTAGATGAAGAAAGAAGGAGGAATCCAAATGGCAGATTGGAAAACAACATACACACATTTTTTAAAACAAGCGAAAGAAGACATCCGCGACCGAGAACAATTGGGCGACTTGCTCGTTCAAGGTGAACGCGCACTCGCAAAAGTCACAGTCGATGTGGCATCCAATGAAATCAGTAACATCGAGCGTGAAGAAGAACTGACACTTTACTTCCAGATGAAACAAATGCTGAATATGTTACGCGCGCTTTACAATGAACAATTTGAGATGCAAGCAGATAAACAAGAGGAGCTCGTTGCGGCCATCCTGTACTTCGTCTCCCCATTCGATGCGATTCCAGACGATGTCCCGCTCGGACTTTTTGATGATGCTCAAGTCATCGATTACGTACATGAGCAATTAGCGAGTGATATCGATCGATTCCATAATGACATGTGAGACTTGAAATGACGTAAAAGTAGCAGTACGCTTGCAGAAGACTTACAAAAAGGAGGCGTCAGGCCTAGCCATTATCTATGTATGCAAAATCTCGAAAACGGGTTGCCCTTGAAACGGTACTGTTCATCATTGCCGGGACAATCCTTCAGTCTGTCTTTGTCAGCTTACTGCTCAAACCAAACGAAATCGGTTCTGGGGGAATCGTCGGAATCACGTTGATTACGAATGAACTGTTTGGAACTCCCATCGGTTTGACACAGCTCGTGCTTAATATCCCACTCTTTTTATTGGGACTAAAATATTTGGGACGTCGATTTATCTTGATGACAGGAATTGTCGTCGTACTTTCCTCTATCCTCATCGATAGTTTGCCAGTCTTGATTCCCCCGACCCCACTCGATGATCCGCTCGTCGCTTCGGTGTTCAGCGGAATCGTTTCAGGGCTTGGACTCGCACTTCTCCTCTTTGCAGGAGCTTCCACCGGTGGACTCGACATTCTAGGGAAAGTCATCTATATGAATAATCGAAACTTGTCGTTGCCTAAAATCTTTCTGACACAAGACATCATCGTCTATGTGTTGGTCTTCATCGTCTTTGACATCAAAGCTGTCATGTACGCGCTTGTGTTAAGCTTCGTCAGATCCCGAACGCTACTTACGATTCATAAATTCTTCGCTGCCCAAAAGCAATGCTTCATCATTTGTCAAAAAGCAGACGAAATCAATTTGGTCATCAAGCAGAATTTGAAACGGGGCGTCACCATCATGGATGCGACAGGCGGATATTCGAACGATTCGAAAAAAATGCTGTACGTCGTCGTCCAGAACAATGAAATCCCACGCCTTCGTCAAATCGTGTCTGAAATCGATTCTGAGGCATTTGTCACTGTGTCTGAAATCGATTCAGTCGTCGGGAACTTTAAAGAACACTCCTATACACTGTAAATCTAAAATTTTCGACAACAATATAGATTGTTGTCGATTTTTTTGTGTAATCTTTGTTCACCTGTTCCGATAATAAATAAGAGCCCCATACATATACAGAAGGAGGTGCATGAGTTGTCTGCTTACTCGTTGCGCCAATACGTTCCGGCGATTCTCATCGGAACTTTTTCTACCGGACTTTTATTTTTATTTTTAACCCCGCACGACTTACGACAGATCACGTTGTTCATCTATTATCTCGTCATATCCGGGGCCGCGATTGGTTTTAGCGGAGTAGCAATTTTTAAACATAGAGGGATGCGGCGTTTTATCCATGTTTTGATTAGTGCAGGAAATGTATGTTTCACGCTGTACTTACTGATGCACTATCTTTCAACCAACGACAATACGCAGTCCTTGTTGTTCCTTCAAAATTTCTTTTATTTAATCATGGCTTTAATCGTCATCACGCAATCGATTGAGTTTCGTACTTTGAAACTGCGCACATTCGATTTATTCGCCCTGTTTAGTTTCCTTTTGATTGGCGGACTTCATATTTGGTTCTTTTCAACGCAAGACGTCTCGCTAGTGTCACAGTTGAGCGGATTTGAAGAGCAGATGTTACTCATCAGCCTCTATATGATGCTCGCATTCCTGTACTTAAATCGAGTCGTCTCAGCTGGTCAACAGTTCCGCATTTTATTGCTCGTCGGAATTCTTGGATTCACGATTGCTTCGATTGCAAACACGTTGGTTGTCTTTTCCGGAATTACACATGAATTGATTCATCTGTTGCAAGTCAGTAGTATCTTGACCATCTCGATCAGCTACTGGGTCGATGATGTATCGGAAGATGCACTTGCCTACGATTCCATTGTCGATTATGTGCTGTATAGTGTGGTCGTCATGATGTTTTTACTCGCTTCCGATCGCCTTCTTGGAACATCCGTAATGGACTCGATGATCGCAAATGCTGTTCTCTTGTTGCTCATTCGTCAGTTTGTCGTCTCCAAACAGAACGCACTCATCAGTCATCGTTTGCATTCCGTCAACACAGATTTGGAAGTTGCCGTGTCGACCAAGGCACATGAATTAGAAATCCGTGAACAGCAATACCGTTCGCTTTTTGCCTACCATTCAGAACCGATTTTCTTATTCGACTTGCATGGCGAAGTGTTATCTGTCAACGAGGCCGGCAGCTCTATCTTAGGACTGACAACCGAAACACTACTCGGCTCGAACATCTTAGACATCATTGAATCGAAAGACCGTGCACCTTATACCATCATTCTTCAAGAGTTGACGAACGGTCGTCCCCGAACAATCGATGTGCATGTGATGACCGACGAAGGGGAAACACGCGTCTGGCAATTGGTCAACGTCCCAATGATCATCGAGGGAGAAGTCGAGGGCATCTACGCTATCGCTAAAGACATCACCCAGATGATCGAGCAACAAGAACAAATTCTGTATCAAGCTAAATTCGATAGTTTGACCGGTCTTCATAACCGCTACGCACTTCAAGAGCAAATCGAACGCTTGATCGAGGAAGGGCGTACGTTCACATTGATGTTTTCCGATTTGGATGGATTTAAAGAAATCAATGATCAATTCGGTCATCATATGGGTGACCAGTTATTACAACATATCGGAAAACGGCTGCGGACTGCACTCTTGCCGAACGAATATGCCGGGCGACTCGGGGGCGATGAGTTTATCGTCGTCGCGGAACATGGAGACGATGAGATGTTGACGGAACGATTGCGGCGGCTTGTCTATCGTCCCCCGTATTATATGGCCGGGACACTCGTCGAAGTCCATGCCTCGATCGGGATTGTCCGCTTCCCGGAGCATGGGAAAAAATTAAAGCACTTGCTCTCGAATGCCGATTTGGCGATGTATCGCGCGAAAGACAAAGGTCGTGACGAAACCGTCATGTTCGAACCAGAGTTACGGGAGGACAAAGAAGAGCGGAAAGTGTTAATGGAAGGGCTTGAAACCGCACTTGAAAAAGGCGAGATTTCCCTTTTCCTTCAGCCTCAAGTGGATGCCTCGACGAAAGCAATCATCGGAGCAGAGGCGCTCATGCGCTGGCAACATAACGGTGCGTTCATTCCACCAAGCCAGTTCATTCCGATTGCTGAAGAAACGGGACATATTCAGGATTTAGGTCGTTGGATGATTCATGAAACATTCCAATTAATCCACGTGTTTGAACAAGGGGACATCCACTTACCAAAACTATCCGTTAACCTGTCCGTCCGTCAGTTGTTCGATGAACATTTGATCGATTACTTGAAAACATTGTTCGAGCGGTTCCCGATTGAACCGTCACGCCTTAATTTTGAGTTGACAGAAACCGTGGCCGCACATCATTCGGATCGTGTATTAAATCGCATTTTAGAGTTAAAAGCACTCGGCATCAAGCTGTCTATCGATGATTTCGGGACAGGGTACAGTTCACTCGCATACCTCGTCCGTTATCCAATCGATGAATTGAAAATTCCTCGCGAGTTCACGATGCAGCTTGAAGAGAATCGCGAATATCAAATGGTCACGACGACCATTGTCGCCATGGCACGCCAACTCGGTATGGCACTCGTTGCCGAAGGCGTCGAAACCGAGTACCAGGAGACGTTCCTTCGTAAAATCGGTTGTGACTCCATGCAAGGATATCGCTATGCGAAACCGATGCCGCTAGATGAATTCGTCATTTACTACATGAAACACACAACGCCTTGAACCGGTTATTCGGTCCAAGGCGTTTTCTCATCTCATTTCATACACTTTGACTTCTCCCGGTTTCAAATCGACCACGAGATTCCAATTGTCATCAAACGAATGCTCCGCATACGGCCATGAGTCAGGTGAATAGACCATCTCCGCAAAACGACTCGCATTCCAATTTCGACGTCTCACCCCATCAAGCGTGACCACTCCTCGTAGCGCATCTACCATGTTCGTATTCGCTACGATGAGCAACGTATCATTCGTTTCTGGCCGTAACCAAGCGAATCCAATGAATGGGGCGAACGGTTCATTTAAAACGAGCGGTTCAAAGTGATTCGGATCAACGAGCACATCCAACCATCGACGTCGAATTTCAGCCACTTGATGCATCACTTCAATCATTTCATCCCGTTCTGGATGGTCCCAATGAAACTGATATGCATCAAAAAACGCAAGCTTGCCGAAATAAGGGTCCGTCGGGAAGAGTTGATACGCCTCTTCCGGTCGACAATCGAGTCCAGTGTTCATCGGTTGTGTCTCATACAATTCAAGCCCCGAGTTCGTCATCGGGACTCCATTTGGCATAAATCCGTTTAACACCGTCAACAAGCGACTTGCCTTTCGTCCACCTTCCCGTGTCGCGAGACGACGTGTATCGGCCGTTTCACCTGCCGCAAATACTGGTAGAGGTAAAAAGCGTGAATCATATAAGAATTGATGAGTTTCATGCGTGTTGAATCGCGGTTCTTTATAGAAGCCATATCCGATAATCATGTTATAGCCAGCATCCTTCGCCGCCCAGGCTCCAGACTCGATGAGTTCTTCAGCGATAAAGCTGAAATTCGAATCGATGGCACGCGGTTGTTCCAAAATTCGTTGTGCTAAATCAACCGGAAGGGCATGACCCATATCAATACGCGCCCCATCTATACCGTATTCCCGTTGATAGTGAGGAATGATGTCAGCGAGCATCTCCCAAAGGGGTTCATTGATCTCATTTCCTCGGAATTGATTGGATTTGATCGAGTCAAACAGAATATAAGGCGCAATGTTCGCATCGTTCACATAAGGTGCCGCTGCAAGCGGATGGTCTAAGAAAAGTCGGAAATAGGTTACGTCTGACCATGGTGGTTGCGGGTCATTGATACAATCCGAGAAAGCAGGTGCAGTCGTCAAGCCGAACTCTCGTTCAATCATCGCCAACACGTTTTCTTTTGGATGCTCGAGCAACGTGTTACGTACACGATCCCACTTCTCCGCATCAATCAAGTTCGGTGCCATGGAAAACCGTCGCAAGTGTTGCCATACGTCTTCTGAGTTATACACCATCGGCAAGAAAGCAAATTCCGGTTTGACGTTCTCCCCAATGCCCGGAACATATGGCGGATGATAGTAATCGACTTCCGTCAAGGGAATCCAGTAAAACCATTCCGGGTTTTCTAAGATGAGACGGTTATCTCGGGCACACGTTCGCGGGATGACATCGATGACGACACGAATCCCTACCATGTGACAGGCCTCCACGAATGCGGCAAATTCTTCTTCGACCGTCATCTCGTCACCAGTTAACGTTTCCTTCAACTCTTCATCGATTGCGAAAAAGTCTTGCACGGCATAAGGAGAACCGAATTCACCCTTCTTGTTTTTATGGCTGTGTTGCGAAATCGGCAAGAGGAATAATGTATCGATCCCCATATAGAGAAGATGTGGAATCAATGCAAGCGCTTTCACAAAAGTGCCTGTGTCTTTCATTCCCACTGAATTCTCCATTTCAACGTAACCCGACCCATCGTGGTCCCATGAGGTCGATGTACGAACTTGCATGGAGTAAACCGATGCCCGTTTGATCCAATCCCCTCCGGTTTGTAAATGTCCGTCTGCAAGCGCAATGGAAGTACGATAGTCGCGACTTTCATGTGCATACGGGAAAATCGTTTTTTCAATCGTTTCCAACAAAAAATCATATGGATTGACACGTTCCACCCCATCTCGAACCGGCTCGGAATGGAAACGCATGCGATTCCAAAGACTTGGAATCTCATAGGTAAGATTCGTTCGCTTGTTTCGTAAAACCTGGCACAGCTTGTGTAACGTCGAGTTCTCTGACATACTGACTCTCCTTATGCATCTAATTGTCTTCTCTCATCAAGAGACACTACTCTTAATGATTATACATTTCCCCGTTTTTTCCTTTTTCAAAAAAATATTTTCTGTCGTTTTTTACAAAATCATGTACGATGTAGAAGAAAGGAGGGTCACGATGTCACAACTAAAGTGGATTTTATTATGGATCAGTTTATCAATCTTATCTATTTCGATTATTTTTATTTTTATTTTTCAATTGAAAGAAACAAATGAGCGTCTCGAAACCATTCAAGGCGAACAACTCGACTCCTATGAATCGATTGAAGACGTGATGTATTATAACGTCGAACGGGCAAATGCCATCCGTGGATTACTCGCATATGAAGACCGACACTTTTTAGAGATGTACTATAGCATGTCTCGACAAGCCAAAGACCTTAAACAATCCATCATCGATGACCCGGACACACCGAGCTCTGTCCTCGATTTACTCGAACGAGATGCCATTTGGGAAAAGGAAGCCGATCGCGTTCTCGTCATCTATGAAGAAGGCGACTTAGTGAAAGCGACGGCTGTCGCAGAAACGATGACAGAACTTCGGCAAACGATTTTAGAAGATTTACGGTCTCTCAAACAAATGCAATACAAAGACATTCATAAAGAGTTGATTGCGGCAGAGAATCAAGTATCTTTCTTGACACAAGTCCTTTTCACCATCACTTTTTTACTTCTTGCCATTATTGTCATCCTCTCCTTTATGTTGTTGCGCATTAAAACGCATCACGACAGAATCGAATAAAAAAAGAAGTGTCTCAGGTACAAAACCGAGACACTTCTTTCATAATGTCATACGAAGTAACCGCGTCGCGTTCGCGATGGCAAGAAGCGCCACTCCCACGTCCGCAAATACCGCTTCCCACATCGTTGCGATGCCGAACAATCCTAAAAGCATGACAAGTGCTTTGATTCCAAAGGCAAGGAAAATATTTTGCCAGACGACGCGCTTCGTTCGTTTGCTTAGCTCAATGGCCCGAATGACATCCGTTGGCGCATCATGCATCAATACCACGTCCGCCGCCGTGACTGCTGTATCGCTTCCGACGCCACCCATGACGAGACCGACGTCTGCCCGGGCCAAAGCCGCCGCATCATTCATACCATCCCCGACGAAAGCAACTTTACGCGTTCCGAGCATCCGTTCGATTGCCTCCACTTTCTCGTGTGGAAGCAACTCCCCTCGTACTTCATCCAATCCGAGTTGCTTGCCAATTTTTGTAGCGACTTCTCGACGATCTCCAGATAGCATGACCGTCTGGATTCCGATTCGTTTCAATTGTTCGATTGCAGCCATCGCATCCGGCTTTACCGTATCCATCAGTTCGATTCGTCCAAGCCAACGATTATTCTTCATCACATGTACATTCGTCCCGATTGACGAATCTGCAATCACTTGACCTAACCGTTCCATGTAACGGGCACTCCCTACATACACCTCGTCGTCACCATCTCGTGCACGGAGACCATATCCTGGCTCCTCTTGAATCGATTCAAACGCTTGAACCTCCCCAGCACGACGGACGATTGCTTGCGCAAGAGGATGATTGGATGCTCGTTCGACCCGAGCAGCTAAATGTAACAGTTCATTAACGGTGATACCGTCTGTCGTCACGACATCGGTCACTTCAAATCGTCCGGTCGTCAATGTCCCTGTTTTGTCGAAGACCACTGTATCCACTTCAGTCAACGTGTCAAGGAACTCGCCACCTTTTACAAGAATCCCTTGTTTCGATCCAGAACCGATCCCCCCGAAATAACCTAACGGGATAGAAATCACAAGTGCACACGGGCAACTGATGACGAGAAAAATCAAGGCCCGGTAAATCCATTCATTCAAGTCCCCTACAAACAAGGGTGGAACGAATGCGACAAGTGTCGCCATGACTACCACGATCGGCGTGTAGACTTTTGCCAATCGTGTGATCATTTGTTCCGTCTTTGCTTTCTTTCCATTCGCCTCTTCGACGAGAGCAATCATTTTTTGAAGGCTCGACTCAGCCGCAAGTTTCGTCGTTTCAACGACGAGACGCCCCTCGATATTGACCATACCTGCCAACACTTCCTCGCCCGCGCTCACTTGCCTTGGAACGGATTCACCTGTCAAAGACGATGTATTTAGGGAACTCGCCCCACTCACGACGAATCCGTCCATCGGGACTAGTTCTCCTGAACGAATGACGAGATGTGACCCAACCGACACGTCTTCCGGCAATCGTTCCATTTCCTGACCCGCCTCGAGTACACGCGCTCGGGTCGGTTTCATATTCAACAAGGACTGAATCGATTTTCGGGAGGCGCGTACCGCCCGTCCTTGCACGTATTCACCGAGCTGATAAAACAGCATGACTGCTACCGCTTCCGGGTATTCTGAAATGGCGAATGCCCCGATTGTCGCAATGGTCATTAAAAATTTCTCGTCAAACCATTCCCGGTTCCATACGTTCCGGATCGCACCGTATACGACGTCGTAGCCAGCAAGTGAATATGCCGCAATGAATCCTAAAGTCGAATCTGTCCAAATGGCAATTGAAAAAATAAAAGCAGCCATAAGGAATCTCCAAAGCGTCCAATCTCGTCCTACGGTTTGATCGTCGTCTTGTTTAACAAACTTTGCTCCCGGTTCAATCCGTCCCATCGTCTGCTCAATCGACTGAAGCGTCTTGTCACGGTTTGACGGGTCCACCCACTCAATCACCATACGACTCGTCGCAAAATCAATTTGACAAGATGCGACTTCTTCACGTTTCGATACATCTCGCTCAATCTTAGCTGCACAATTCGTACAGGTAATACCGGACACAGGTAGTACGTCTCGATTTTTCATCATATCCCCCTAACATTCAAACGTTCATTTGAATATATCGTAACGTGAATTTTAATCGAAGACAAGTACCAAAAAAATGACCGTCCCCATTCGAGGGACGGTCATTGGACTTAAACGTCTTTTTGTTCTTCACTATGCGTCAACGCAATTTCAACGAGCTGTCTTACGTGTTCATCATCCAATGAATAATAAACGACTTTCCCTTCTTTACGATACTTTACCAACCCTTGTTCGAGTAACGTCCGTAAATGGTGAGATGCGGTCGCGTTAGAGTGGCCGATAACGGCGGCCACATCGCATACACATAGTTCGTGTTCGAGTGTCAACACATACAGCACTTTTAAACGGGTCGGATCAGCGAATGCTTTAAACAAACGACTGACTCGAGGCGCATCTAATTGCGCCAAGGCGGTTTGTAGCGTTGGAACGTCCTCAGATTGAATCCCAATCGTTTCACACTGTGGCACTTTCATTTTTTTCACCTCGTCTTTTGATGAGTATAGTGTAGCAAGAAATCCCGAATATATCTGTTATATATTATAGTTGACTTTACGCCATCTGTTATAATACAATCATGACAACAACCAATACCGTGACACATCTACGAAGGAGGCATTTTCATATGAATGAATGGGCAAGCCGACTCGAATCATCTGTCGAGTTTTATCAAAAACTACCGGACAAAACGTGCCAGGAATGCGGGAAGCATATGGATGAACAGTGCGAGTCATACGAAACGACTTGTGCTTCATGTACCGAGAAGCTTCAACTTGCAGAATAAAACAACGCCCCTTCGAAATGGAAGGGGCGTTGTTTTAGATGGACCATCCGATATAAGCAGCCAGTATTCCAAACAGATATGTCGCAAGGAGATAAAGTCCGAATCGAATCCAGTCTTTTGTCGCAAACCGCATCAATTCAAGTTTCAAAGTCGAAAACGTCGTAAACGACCCTAAAAATCCAATCCCTAAAAAGAGAAAGAGCGACGGATGGCTCGTGTGGGCATATAAATACCCAAGGCCAAACGAACCCGACACATTGACGAATAATGTTGCAAATGGAAAGGTAGAATCAGACCACCGTTTCATCAGTTGACCGATAGCAAAACGACACATCGCACCAAAAAAGGCACCTGTCGCAATCCACATGATTGTCACTCTATTTCACCTCACCTTTTCGTCTCACGCCGACACGATAACCAAGCCATGAGCTCCCGAGTCCAAGCGTGATACTCAAAAAGACGTATAGAAGCGCCAACCCTATCCGACTTTCGTCTAATAATCGAATCGTTTCAACGCTAAACGTGGAGAATGTAGTGAAGGAACCAATCATTCCAGTCCCCACAATCGTGACGAATTGAGGAGAAAGTTTACCCGTTCGAAGAAACATGTGAGTCAACCACCCTAACAAAAAACTACCGCTGAGATTGATGAGCAATGTCGAAACCGGGAATGCGCTCGGTCCAATCGAATCGATCATCATACCAAGGCCATAGCGTGCCAAAGCACCGACCGCCCCTGCCAATCCGACATATATGTAAATCATCCAACTCCTCCTCTACGAAAAAGACACCTGCAACGCAGGTGTCGATTGAGCTAAAACGATTATATCAAGCTGTCTTCATTTACGAAATAGCTGCTGGAGCCAAAACGGCTTCAATCGCTTCGAACGCTTGGTCGAGTTCTTCTTTCGTGATCACGAGCGGTGGTGCCAATCGAATCACGGTCTCATGTGTTTCTTTACAGAGAAGTCCTCGCTCTTTTAGCGCCTCACAGTAAGGACGAGCCGACTCCGTCAACTCAATGCCGATAAAGAGTCCACGTCCGCGAACGTCACGAATCATCGGATTGTCGATCGACTTCAAGCGATCCATGAAGTACGTCCCGAGTTCTAGCGAACGTTCCGGTAGGTTTTCTTCTTCTAACACTTCAAGAGCCGCGACGGAGACAGCCGAAGCAAGCGGGTTTCCACCAAACGTCGACCCGTGCGAGCCTGGGTTGAAGACCGAAAGAATCTCCTGGTCAGCTGCAACACATGAGATTGGGAAGACTCCGCCTCCAAGTGCTTTTCCGAGAATATACATATCCGGTGTGACGTCTTCCCACTCGATGGCAAACCACTTTCCAGAACGACCAAGTCCAGACTGAATTTCATCTGCGACGAAGAGGACATTATGTTCTTTACAGAGCTCAGATGCCCGCTTCAAATAACCAGCCGGCGGAATGATGATTCCAGCTTCCCCTTGAATCGGTTCAACGATGAACGCAGCTGTATTCTCTGTGATCGCCGCTTCGAACGCGTCGATATCACCGTATGGCACAACTTTGAACCCTGGCAATAGCGGTCCGAATCCACGCTGATATTCCGCTTCTGTCGACATCGACACAGCAGCCATCGTCCGTCCATGGAAGTTTCCTGAGCAGACGATGATTTCAGCTTGTCCCGGAATACCCTTCACGTCATATGCCCAACGACGTGCTGTCTTCACGGCCGTCTCGACCGCTTCTGCACCCGTGTTCATCGGTAACACCATCTGTTTCTTTGTAAGCGTTACCACTTTGTCGTAAAAACGTCCGAGTTGATCGTTATAAAAGGCACGCGACGTCAACGTGATCTTATCCGCTTGATCTTTAAGCGCTTGGATGATCTTTGGATGACAGTGTCCCTGATTGACAGCAGAGTATGCACTTAACATATCCATGTAGCGGTTCCCCTCAGGATCGGTTACCCAAATCCCTTTCGCCTCCGAAATGACAATCGGTAGTGGATGATAGTTATGTGCCCCGAACTTCTCTGTCAACTCAATCACATCATGTGTTTTTGACATATTGTTTCCCCCTTATTCAAAACTATCTTACTCTTTCAGTATATGACGTCCCTCTTTCTTTTGACAATGACGAACTTAAGCATTCCTTGAATTGGCAAAATCAGGTACACTGACATTAGAATATGTATTTAGCATGACAGATTGGAGGAAATGATGTGGCTTCATTGCGTGATTTACCAGTAGATGAATTCATCGATGCTTTATCTGTTCCGTGTTGTTATATTTCTCAAGATGGTACGGTCCTATTATGGAATACGCATGCCGAAGTTTTATTCGGCTGGGAACGTGACGAAGTCCTCCATCAACCGCTGCCGGTCGTCCGGCAATTAGATCATGCTCTCGAAACATGGTCTCCGCTCCTCCTTCAATATCCATTCTCGACAACGGCGATGACGCCGTTTCAACATAAAGATGGCTCCGTCATCTATGCGACTGCCTACCTGCAATCTTTTTCGCTCGAAGGGATCTATGGTTATTTTTTAGCGTTTCTCCCAAAAGGATTTGGACCGCTCATCAGTACAGAACAGTTCAATCTACTTCATCATTTTCAAGAGATGATCAAACAGTCCACACATTACTTGGCGACAAATGCGAAAGGCGAGATTGTAGACATCAATCCTTCGTTATGCCGTCTACTCGATGCGACGGAGCAACAGCTAATCGGCCACGAATGGTTCAATCTCATCCATGATTCGAGTGACCAAGACGAGATTTCGCGTAACGTCTTAAAATCTCTAGCGACGAATAGAGTTTGGAACGGCGAGATGCCGATCTCCTGTAAGCAACATGAGTCAGAGCCGTGTTGGCTCAACTTGACTGTCGTACCAATTGTTAGTGAGAAGAATGAAGTGATTCAATATACCGCCTTCGGATTTGATGTGTCGGAAAAGAAACGCCTTGAAAAGGAAGTCCAGTCCCTCGCTTATCAAAATGAGTTGACCGGACTTTATAATAAGAAAGGGTTTTTACGTCGTTACGACTCCATCCTTCAGCAAATCGACGAGCGAGAAGGACTCTTTCATATTGCCTTGTTTGATATCGACCGCTTCAAAATCATCAATGAATCATTCGGCTCTCGTGTCGGGAACGAACTCCTGATTCAAATCAAGGAGCGCGCACTTCATCTCATTCCGGAATCCGCTCTTTTATTCCATCCTACGGGCGGACTGTTCGGTGTCATGTTCTTCGAGGAATCTAAGGAAGAAGTGTTCCAAGTACTTCGACATCTACAACACGAGCTGCAACGTCCGTTCCGGATTTACCATCACTCCATCATGGTATCGATTTCGATTGGATGCGTGTTTTATCCGTCATCGGCAAGTTCGCTCGAGGAACTGTATACACGTGCTGAAAGTGCCCTCTTCAAAGGGAAACAGATTGGCGTCGGTACGATTCAATTCGTGACAAAGGATATGGATGCTGCCTTCTCTAGACAGATCCATATTGAGAAGGCGATGTATCGAGCTCTTGAAGAAAAGCATTTTTATCTTGAGTATCAACCAAAGTATGAACTCGCCACAGACCGTCTCATCGGTTTTGAGGCACTCCTTCGTTGGCATCATGAAGAACTCGGACAAATCCCGCCTTCAGAGTTCATTCCGCTCGCGGAAGAGATGGCACTCATCGTTCCCATCAACAACTGGGTCATCTTAGAGGCAACGAAACAACTGAAAGCCTGGAAAGCCGAGTTCGATCAACCGCTTTCGATGGCAATCAACATTTCGCCTAATCAATTTCGGAGTGACAGTTTTTTGAATACGTTACGAAACATCAAGCAACAACTCCAGCTCGACCCAGCAGACGTCATCTTGGAAATCACGGAAAGTCTCGTCATGCAAAAGACCGATGAAATCATCGAACGCATGGAACAAATCAAGCGCTTGAACTATCGACTGTCGATTGACGATTTTGGGACAGGTTTTTCATCCTTACAGTATTTGAAGTCCTTCCCGGTCGATGAACTCAAAATCGACAAAGTCTTTCTCGATGATTGGATGGCGTCCAAATCTCATCTCCTCGATGTCATCGTCCATCTTGGGAAGAGCTTAAATCTCCACGTCGTCGCAGAGGGAGTCGAAGATGAAGAGATGTTGGCACACTTAAAGTCGACAGACTGCGATTCTTTCCAGGGCTATATATACGCAAGACCTGCTTCACCAAGTGTAATCGAACAATTACTCCGATCATCAAAAAACTCACCGGACGCTTGAGGCGCCGGTGAGTTTTCTTATAGGGCAATCGCGGCTGTCCAAAGTCCATAAATGCCATAGGTCGCACATAATAGAATAATCAAGGCAATCATCGACTGGGTACGGGTCAAGAACGGTCGTCCTTGTTCCCGTTCTGCCAAAAGAAAGACGAAGATGCCAGGGGCGTATAGAATCATCGCAATCAAGACATACTCGAATCCTGAAGCATAGAGTAACCAGGCGGCGTATAGCGAGGCAACCCCGGAAACGACCATCATCCGTAGCGACGTCGCCCGCTTCGCCTCCATCCATCCATAGAGTGCCGAGAATAGATAAGGAACGAGTGCTGCGATTCCAGCGATGCTTGAAAGCACGAGATACGTTTGTTCTGAAAACAAGGCGATGGCCGTGACGACTTGGGTGAACGCTTGGGTGATGAATAGTGCGTTCACCGGTGTCTCATTCGCATTCAAACGGTGAAACACCTTTGGAAACACCCCATCCCGGCTCGCCAAGTACGAAATCTCCGTCGCTAAAATCGTCCAACCGAGCAATGCGCCTGTTAATGATACGAGCAGTCCGATGTTAATCAAGGTTGCGCCGAACGGACCGGCGACCGCTTCTAACACATATGCCATCGACGGTTCAGGCAACGCAGCGAGTTGTTCCTGTGTCATGACACCAAACGAGAAGATGGAGATCATCATATATATCAATAAAGTTCCAATCAGACCAATGACCGTGGCACGACCGACATCTTTTTTATGACGTGCGCGCGATGACAATACGACCGCTCCCTCAATCCCGACAAATGCCCAGAGTGTGACGAGCATCGTCGACTTCACTTGTGGAAACACATCCGCCCAAACAAACCCTGTTTCTCCCCAAAAATCGACTTGGAACGTATCCATTTGAAATGCGAATACAATCAACACGATAAACAAGATAATCGGAACGAGTTTCGCAATCGTTGTCACGATATTGAGAAGTGCCGCTTCACGCATCCCACGTGAAATGAGCCAAAATAAGCCCCAAATCAGAACGACACTCACGAACAAGCGAAACAGTCGGTGTTCTGCTGAGAATATAGGAAAAAAATAAGCCAATGTACTGAAAATCAATGTGATATTGGCTACCGTCCCAATCCAAGCCGACATCCAGTACCCCCATCCGCTGTTGAATCCGACAAACTTCCCGAAACCTTCACGGGCATAGGCGTAAATTCCGCCTTCTAGCTCTGGCCGCGTGTTTGCTAAAAACTGAAAGACAAAGGCGAGCATAATCATGCCGACACCCGTAATCCCCCACCCAATTAAAACTGGTCCGACCCCTGCCCCTTGTGCCATGGCACCAGGCAGGTTAAACGCACCTCCACCAATCATGGTCCCGACGACCATTGCCGCAAGACCGAAAAAGCCGATTCCGGCTGAATGTTGTTTCAAGTTAACGCCTCCACTACTACTCTGTCTATACGAATAACTATACAAAAATATTGTATAATCATTCGTTGATTTTTCTATTCTACTTCCTGTAAGGATTGCTGCATAGTCATTCTAAACAAGTTTATATTTTCGGATAATTTGAAAAATTCCATTGCATATTCATGTTAGATGTAGTTTAATTACAGCATATTCTAAATTATCAGAATTTTCGGGAGGTTGTATGATGCGTAATAAAAAATGGTTAGCGTTATCGGGGGTCGCATTATTGGCGACGGCAGCTTGTAGCACAGGGGATGACTCATCAAGTTCAGAAGGTTCATCTTCGAGCGATGCGAAAAAAGAAGTCACAATGGTATCAGCGACGGATTTGCCGCAGCTCGATCCGACACTGACAACAGACTCGACATCGGTCATCGTGACAAACAACGTGTTCGAAGGATTGTATCGTCTAGACGAGAACAACCAACCGACACCGGGGATTGCCGAAGATGTCGAAGTATCTGAGGACGGCCTTACATACACGTTCAAGTTACGTGACGCAAACTGGTCGGACGGTTCTCCAATTACAGCTGAAGACTTCGTTTACTCTTGGAAACGTGCCCTCAATCCTGAAACAGGTGCGGAGTATGCCTACATTCTTCAAGACTTGAAAAACGCCAACAAAATCCTTGCGGGTGAAATGTCGCTCGACGACCTCGGCGCAAAAGCGATTGACGAGAAAACGCTTGAAGTACAATTGGAAGCACCAGCCCCTTATTTCTTAGGTTTGACTGGATTCCCAACATATATGCCGCAAAAACAAGAGTACGTCGAAGAGCAAGGCGAAGAGTTCGCAACATCTGTCGACAAGACACTCTATAATGGACCTTACGTCTTGAGCGAGTGGCAAGACAATGCAGGATGGGTTTACAAGAAGAACCCTGAATATTGGGATGCTGAAAACGTCAAGATGGACACGATCAACGTCAAAGTCGTAAAAGACGTATCGACTGGGGTCAACTTGTTCGAGTCGGGTGAAGCGGACTACACGCTCCTCTCTTCTGAATTCGTTCCGCAATTCGAAGACAGCGACGAGTTCAAAACGCGTGCCGATGCTCGAATCAACTTCCTTCGTTTCAACCAAAAGAACGAAGCGCTCCAAAACGTCAACATCCGTGAAGCACTTGCGAAAGGATTCGACAAACAGAGTGTGACAGATGTCATCTTAACAGACGGATCGCAACCGGCGAACTATATCGTAGCGAAAGACTTCACGTTCACAGAAGACGGAGCTGACTTCCGTGAGAAGTATCCAGACCTCCTCAACTACAACGTAGATGAAGCAAAAGCCGCATGGGAAAAAGGATTAGAAGAATTAGGTGTTGAAACAATCGAACTCGAGTTCCTCTCACGTGACGAAGAAGCATTCAAGAAAGTGAACGAGTTCATCAAAGGCGAACTTGAGAAGAACTTGCCTGGTTTGACACTTAACATCAAACAGCAACCGTTCAAAAACTTCCTTGATCTTGAAGGGAAAGGCGAATATGACGTTTCTGCAGCTGGTTGGGGCCCTGACTATCAGGATCCGATGACATACCTCGACATGTGGGTCACAGACGGACCGTTTAACCGTATGGAGTACTCGAATGACGAATATGATCAGTTGATTCAATCTGCGAAGAAAGAAGCCGATCAGATGAAACGTTGGGAAGCAATGCAAGAAGCAGAACGCATCCTTCTCGAAGAAGACTTTGCCATCGCTCCGATTTATCAAAAAGGTGAGGCATACTTAGAGCGTTCAAACATCGAGAACATGTACCGTCACCCGTTCGGTGCCGATGCAAGTTTCAAGTGGCTTGACGTGAAATAATGATTGTAACCTCCTTGATTCCTACATGGACCAGGGAGGTTTTTCTGTCGTGAAAGTCTCTCTATAAAGAGTTTGACACTGCGGTTCACCTTATTAGCTGTCACGATCTGCATCATGAATGTATCTGGATTGGATGACAAGCACATCTACTTCGCCTCCATTTTGGTTGCTCGAGACACCTTGGTTTTCTTTGTACGTCATTCATCTCCATTACCACAGCCTATCACTGTACATCATAGTTCTCTTTTGGTTCATTCTCGGTAAACTACTCGACCGTCTCACTTATGCAGTGACGACCGCACATAAAAAATGACTTCCATCAAATCGATGGAAGTCATTTTCGTGTATTAAGCCTCACGCTTCGCACGGAGTTCTGCAGGTACTTTCCCACGTTTTGAAATCACTTCTGCGATTCCAACCAATACGATAAACGAAATCAATGCAGCGAAGAATCCGATCCAAATCGACGCTGTAATCCCGAGCACCAAGTAACCGATCGCCGAGACAACCGCTGCAAGAATAGCATACGGCAATTGTGTCACCACGTGGTCGATATGGTGCGAGCCCGCTCCTGTTGAGCTGAGAATCGTTGTATCTGAAATTGGTGAACAGTGGTCACCAAACACCGCGCCGGCCAATACAGCCGCAAGTGACGCGAGAAGGAGTTCCGGTTCAACAGCCATGATCAAGTCGGCACCGATCGGAAGCATCAAACCAAATGTTCCCCAACTCGTTCCTGTCGAGAATGCCATGATTCCGGCAATCAAGAAGAGAAGGAGTGGCAAGTAAGATGCAGCGATTGTATCTGTCACGAAGCTCGCCAAGTATTCACCAGTCTTCATGTCGCTGATGACCGCAATGATTGTCCAAGCAAACAAGAGAATCAAGACAGCCGGCCACATGGCACGAACGCCTTCCCATGCCGCTTTTCCATAGTCACGTGTTGGGATTTTACGTCCGATGAGAAGCAAGAATGCGACAATCAAACTGATGACAACACCCGCAACGAGTGAGCGTGTCACATCTGTCGATTCGAAGGCTCCAATCAACGAGAAGTCTTGACCGTCAGCCGCGAGCGCTTGACCACCCGTGTAAAGCATCGCTGACACTGTCGCAATGATCAGCGTGATAATTGGTACGATCAAATCACGTACTTTTCCACCTTCGTGCTCGTGTAAATCTTCGCTCATTCCCATCGGCTTTCCTTTTGCCGAATCATACAACTCCCCTTGGAGGGCACGAAGTTCGTGCGTGCGCATCGGTCCGATGGCAAGTCCAGTGAATGCCACATATGCTGTCAAGAGTAGTGCGAAGACGGCATAGAAGTTCATTGGTATGATTTGAATGAATGCAGAGAATGAAGAATAGCTGTCAATCGAGTATTTTGCCAAAATACCCGCGATGATGGCGATGATATATGCACCCCAACTTGAAAGCGGGCTGATGACACAGACCGGTGCGGCTGTCGAGTCAATCATATAAGCGAGTTTTGCACGCGATACTTTTTTTCGGTCCGTAAGCGGTCGGCTGATGTTCCCGACGGCCAAACTGTTGAAATAATCGTCGATAAAAATCAAAATCCCAAGTCCGAACGAGACGAGACGAGCGCCACGGGCCGTCTTGACGTTTGAAGCCGCCCATTCTCCGAACGCGCGGGCGCCGCCCGACGTTTGAATGATGGATGACAAAATCCCGAGCAAGAGCAAGAACGCAATCAACAAGACGTTCCATTCGTTGATGGCTCCATCCGCCCAGAATAAAGCGATGATGTTCGACCACAAGTATTGAATCGAATCAATTGGATTGAAGTTATGCAAGAGAAGGACTCCTGCGATAATCCCGACACCGAGTGATGGGATGACCTTTCGTGTTGTGATTGCCATAATAATTGCAAGTAATGCCGGTACGAGTGAGAGTACCGATGTTGAATAATCTACCATGCTGAATTCCTCCTTTTTTATTAGGATGAGGCCCCCTATGCTTAAAAAAACGCAAAGCGAGGGCATCGGCAACAAAGCCGACACCCTCGCTGGATGTTCCGTCTTTCTTAGCCGACTTGGAGCGCTCCATACGTAAATATGTATGGCAGTCCGACGGGTATTTCCCGTCAGCCCAGCACAACCCCACGGACATGGTGTTGCACTTCGGCGATCCTGCCTTTTTGTAGTCCTCATCGTTGTCATCCTCCGACTACTTACTCATCAGCATCGCACCTCTACCTCATCGATAGCACGAATATTCATTTAAAGTTACGTCTAAATTATCACAGGTTGGTGTCACATATCAATAGTTTTTTTCATCACGAATGATTCGCTTCAAGACAGCGAGTGCTTCTTGGTCATTCGTTTCCACCGCTTTAAAGAAGTCGTTGAAGAAGTGATACAACACGAATCGGTCAGCGTGAGACTTCGTCTGTTCTTTAATCGTAGAGAAAATGAGTCGTCGTAAACGACGTTTTGTCTGAGTTTCTTCTGGTAGTTCTTCGCATCGGTCCTTGAAAGCACGATATACAGAATTGATCAATTCCTCATGTTCATCATACGACCGATTGTAAGCAACTTGTTCCATCTGTAATATCCCCCCTTTCAATGTTGACCCGATGAAACTTGACGTAACTATACCAACTTCCCGTCACGCATTCAATCGTTATCGGCGGTTCTTAACAAAAATCATACGTTAGACCGAGTCAAGCGTTGATGAATGAGAACGTGGTCACGTCGAACAATCCCATATCGGTCAATTTCAAGTCAGGAATGACCGGTAAGGCGAGGAAGGACATCGTCAAATACGGATTGAAATGACGATGGGCTCCCACGACATCTAGCGCATCATTCAGCTGTTCCAGAATCTCTGCCACTTCACGATATGGTCGCTTCGTCATCAGTCCACCAATCTCGAGCGGAAGGACGGCAAGCACTTCTCCTTCCGATACGGCGACGACCCCTCCCCCTACTTTTTCAAGCGTTCTCGCCGCGAGCAACATGTCTTCCGGGCTGACCCCGGCGACGACCAAGTTATGGCTGTCATGGGCAACCGTGGCTGCTAGGGCACCTCGTTTCAAGCCGAATCCCGTTACCGGGGCAAGAGCCATATGGCCTGTCCCGTGATGGCGTTCGATGACGGCAAGCGTCGCGATATCCTGCGATAAATCTGCGCCTGATGCGTCTGGTTGGAACGTGAGACGCTGTCGTTTCGTCAACAAGCTGTTCGGAAGCACTTGAATGACATCGATTTCTTCTTCACTTGCGGCAAGTCGGAACGACTCGGCGGTCAATTCGGGTAAAGCGAGCTCACCTTTCATCGGTTTCGGCACTTCAATCCCTTCCGATTCAAACGTCGCATTCCCCTTCTCCGCGACGAGCGTACCATTCACATAGACTTGTTCGATTTTTACCGATTCGACGTCTGACAAGATAACGAAGTTCGCCTTCTTACCAGGTGCGATCGCCCCGACCTCTTTTAATCCATAGGCCTCTGCGGCATGTAGACTTGCGATGGCATAGGCCGTTTCCGGCTTAACCCCTTGCTTGATGGCGGTACGGATGTTGTAGTCGATTCCACCTTCCGCGACCAAGTCATCCAAATGCTTATCATCCGTACAGAAAAGGAAGCGGTGGGCATTGCTTTCCGTAACGGCTAGGCTCACCTTCTCCACGTTTCGAGCAACGGACCCTTCCCGAATTTGAACGTAGAATCCACGTCGCACTCGTTCAATCGCCTCTTCCGCAGTCGTACATTCATGGTCCGTCATGATTCCTGCAGAACGATAGACGTTCAATTGGTCTGGGCCAAGTCCCGATGCGTGTCCGTCGACCACTTTACCCGCTTGTTCCGTCTGTGCGATTTTTTGAAGCATGTCTTCACTTCCGGCTTCAACCGAAGGATAATCCATGACCTCGCCTAGTCCATGCACTCCTGGATCTCCTAAAAACGGTACCAAATCTTCCGCATACAGTTTAGCACCTGCATGTTCGAACGGTGTCGCTGGTACACAACTCGGAAGCATCATCCGAACGTCGAGTGGAAGTCCTTTCGCATCTGCTAACATGTACTCAATCCCGAGTGCTCCGTTCACATTCGCAATCTCATGTGGATCGGCAATCACGGTCGTGACACCAAGTGGTAAGACTGCTTTCGCAAATTCATGCGGGGGGACCATCGATGACTCGATATGGACGTGCGAATCGATAAAGGACGGCGCAAGCGTCCACGTCGGATCGTGATACTCGACCTCTCCATCGTACTCTTCCCCAATAGCCACGATATATCCTGCGTCGATGGCGACGTCTGTACGAATCGTCTCACGACTGTACACGTCAATCACTGCGACGTCTTTAAAGACGACGGCCGCTTTCTTTTTCTTTGCGGCGATGTCAATCAAATGTTGTTTCTCCATCTTTCGATCTCCTTATTCAACGTATTTTAACTATCTTACCAAGAATATTCTTTTCGTTGCAATTTCTTTTTCAAGTTGTGCGACAATGATAACATATCCGTCTGAAAGGGGTTACAACGATGCAATACAAATTAGGAGAGTTGACACCAAAAGTCGATCCGACGACTTATCTTGCACCAGGGGCACACGTGATTGGAGACGTGACCATCGGCGCTCACTCGGGAGTATGGTTCAATACCGTCATCCGTGGAGACGAAGGACCCATTCAAATCGGTTCATACGTCAACATTCAGGATGGTTCGATGATTCATCAATATGAAGGCTCACCGACAATCATTCATGACCGTGTCTCGATTGGCCACATGGCGATGATTCACGGCTGTGAGATTGAAGAAGATTGCTTGATTGGCATGCATGCTACCGTACTCGATGGGGCGAAGATTGGAAAAGGGTCCTTTGTCGCTGCCGGTGCGCTCGTCACACCAAACATGCAGATTCCTGAAGGGGTGATGGTCATGGGCGTCCCAGCAAAAGTCGTTCGTCCATTAAACGATGAAGATCGTTTTATCATGGAGAGAACGGTAAAGAAATATGCCAAGCGTGCCGAACAATATAAGCAGTCGTGCGTTCCAGTTCGCGAAATCCAACGATTGTGAAAGCGTTTACAAGATTCATAAAATGTTAACGTTTCTCTCGAATTTTCTACATAGTTCCTTTGTATACTGAAGGTGTAGCCAAGCTGATGTATTGAAAGGAGCCCACTCTATGTATCCGAACCATGATCAACTCATGCTAGACCTGTATGCCTCGTCCATCAATCCAAGTTATGGCCTTCATATCGATGATTCATTCGATGATGCCCTTCATGGGGCACATCGAGAGGTTTGGGAACGTATGCATTTGGATAATAGTAGAGAAGATTCTAAAAATGGAGGAACGACTGGATGATTCCAACGACTGTGATTCAAGATTGGCTCGCAACAAAAATAAAGCGATAATTGACCGATATATAGAGCAAGCGAGCGAAGGGATTCCCCATCGCTCGCTCTTTATTATTCAAACATGATGAGATGCGAATCAATCGGTTGTCGCGCTTTCGGTGTAGGGATATCTTCTGTGTCATATTTCCCGATTTGCAGGAGACCGATAAACGTCTCCCCTTCCGCCCCGATCATTTCCTTCAACCGTGCATCATCAAACAGTCCACCCGTCCGCCAGACCATTCCGATCTCACGTTCACTTAAGAGCAGCTGAACATTTTGAATGAATGTCGCCGTCGCGAGTAACGCGTCACGATTCCCTTTGTCCGTTTCAAAATGTTTTGCCGTCACATACATACAGGTTGCCGCATTTAAAATCCGTCCCGTCACTTTTTCGCGTTGCCCTTCTGACGCCTCCGAGAAGGCTGGTTCGAGCGCATCGAGTAACACTTGCTTCCCATCCCCATTGAACACATACACGTTCCATGGTTCGACTTTATTGTGAAATGGTGCATGATGTGCCGATTGCAACACTTCATAGAGCACTTTCGTATCGATTGGTGCTTCTTTGAACATACGGACCGTACGTCTTTCTTCAATTAGCTTTTGTGCTGCTGTCTTTGTCATGACCGTCACTTCCCCTTTTTTTCTCTTCTCTATCATAATTGAAAAACGTTCTCATTTCAAAATCAAAAAAAAGACTACAGATTGCTCTGCAGTCTTACGTTGATTGTCCAATGACCTCACATGCCACCAAGTCTTCAAACGTTTGGCGACGAACGACAAGTCGATGTGCCCCGTCCTTCACGAAGACAACAGCTGGACGAAGCATCTGGTTATAGTTGCTCGCCATGGAGAAATTGTACGCTCCTGTTGCTTTGACAAGTAATAAGTCACCTGGTGTGACAGGGGGGATCAATGAGCGGTTCGAGATGATGTCTCCCGACTCACAGCACGCTCCGACTATTTTTGCCTCGAGCGTCTTCTCTTCATTCATCCGTGTCGCTGCCACGACCTCATACTCTGCGTCATACAGTGCCGGACGGATATTGTCCGTCATCCCGCCATCGACAGACACGAATGTACGAACGCCGCTCACTTCTTTGACGGTCCCCACCTCATACAGCGTGGCACCCGCATTGGCGACGAGCCAACGTCCTGGCTCAATCCCGATTTTCGGAAGTGGCAATTCACGTGCCTCGACTTCTTCGACCAACGTCTCCATGACTTGCTCCATCGTCTGGGCAAAATCGAGATATTCGTCTTCATCCAAGTAAGCGACGCCGAATCCCCCACCGATGTTCAAGACGTCCGTCGTATAACCGGTTTCCTGACGAATCGTATCCATGAAGCGCACCATCGTCTTCACCGTGTTGATGAAGAGGGTCGGATCTTGAATTTGAGAACCGACGTGACAATGGATCCCCTTCAACTGTAAGTGCTCGGCTTCTAACGTCGCACGAATCGCGTCTAAATACGTGTCGTCGTGCGTCGGAAAACCGAATTTTGTATCAACCCCACCCGTTTGAATCGCCGCGTGGGCACCTCCGACAACTTGAGGGACAATGCGGAGAAGCACAGCGACTTCACGATTGTATTCAGCCGCAAGTCCTGACAAGAGGCTGATTTCTCGCATATTATCGATGGTAAAGTGTGTAATCCCCTGTTCGAGCGCGTATGTGATGTCAAGAATCGTCTTGTTCGACCCATGGACATGAATGCGCTCCGCCGGTACCCCGGCATGCAGTGCTACGTACATCTCACCCCTTGAGACGACATCGACACTTAACCCTGCGGCCATCACTTTTTCATAAACGGCCGCAATCGATAATGCTTTTGACGCGTATAACGCATACGTGTTCGGATACTTATCTAGAAACGCATTCTGGACAATTCCAAGGCGACGCTCTAGTTCTGGCTCACTCATGATGTATAAAGGTGTCCCGTACGTCGCTTGAAGTTCACGGACGGACACGCCTTCGATCAAACATTCTGATTGATTGGTGGTGTACATACAATTCCTCCTTCAAAGCGATGTGGGACACGCCACGAACGGGCACAGAGCTGTTCTGAGTTGTTGGCATAGCCAACACGTGTCACGTCATCGATTTTCGTTTCGATCCCATATAATGCGACGCGGTCGCCGATTTGTACGTCTTCGTCGACTTTGATGAAGCTATGGCTCATAAAGATATTGCTGACGAACGGATAAGCTTTCCCCTCGATGTGAACGGGTAAATGACGTCTCGCCCGCATCAATCCATCCCCATATCCGACAGGTAAGACAGCAATCCGTTCTTTTGATTCTGCGGTATATCCCGTTCCATACCCGACATGAGCCCCCGCTTCGATGTCGTGGACGGCAACCACTTCTGTCTCCCAATAAAACGCAGGTACGAGCCACTCAACCGGCTCAACCGATGAATAACCGTATAAGAAAATACCGACACGCACATGTGTGCAATGGTGCAAGCGCGAGTCGTCTTGAAGCGTGGCCGCACTATTTGCCGCATGGATCAGTTCAAACATATGACGTTCCATCAAACGTGTCGACCAGTCGGCAAAGCGTTCGACTTGGACGCTATGCTCGACTTCGGCATTGTCTGCATCCGCGAGCGGAAAATGTGTACATAGTCCGACAAGGTTCAATCCTTCATTTTGGCAGAAGGCGACGATCTGTAGCGCTTCTTCAAACGTTTTGGCACCGAATCGGTTCATGCCGACGTCCAATTTCAAATGAAGGCGAACGCCATCGAGATGCTCACGCTGTGAAACGAGCCATTCATACGAGCCGATTGCGACGTCAAATTCATGGGTATGCACGTGTTCCCACGTGTATATCGGATTCATGACGAGGACGCGAGCCGACTCTGCATGCGCTCGCACTTCAATCGCTTCTTCTAACGTGGTCACCATGAAGTGACGGACTCCTTCATCATACAAAGTCGTCACAACTGGCTCCATTCCTAGGTTATAGGCATTGTTTTTCACGACCGCAAACACGGGGCGCCCGAGCGCTTCAATCCGGCGTTTGTTTTCGCGAATCGCATTCAAGTCAATTGTGACTCCCATCGTGCAAAACTCCTTTACTCTGTTACTGCTGATTTCACGAACGTGATCCAATCGCGGTGTTCCGGAAGTTGTCCTGTTACGGCTTCACGATAGCGTGTCAACATTTCTGTCGCAACCGTCTGGACACCTCCACCAATCGAGATATGGTCGACCTCGATGACGCTCGTCACCTCGGCTGCCGTTCCCGTTAAGAAGATTTCATCAGCCACATAGAGCTCATCGCGTCCGATATGGCGCTCGACGATTTCATAACCGGCCTCGCGAGCCAATTGCATCACCGTTTGGCGTGTGATGCCATCGAGTACAGAACAGTCAAGGGACGGTGTCGTAATCGTTTTTCCTTTCACGAGGAAGATGTTCGCGACACTCGCCTCACTGACGTTTCCGTTCATATCAAGGGCAATCGCTTCATCGAATCCGTCACGGAGCGCCTCTCCTTTTAATAGCTGTGAGTTCATATAGTTCGATGCCGCTTTGGCTTGCATTGGCATCATGGTAGAAGACACGCGGCGATACGAGGCCACTTTCGCTCGAATCCCGACCGTCTTGTTGAAATATTCACCGAGCGGCCAACACGAGATGGCAACATGTACCTTCGTCTCAGCAGTCGGCATAAGTGCCTGCCATGGTGTTCCAAGGAAGACGAACGGACGGATGTAGCATGCTTCAAATCCGTTTCGCTCAATCAATTCCATCGTGGCTTGTTCGAGTTCATCTACCGTATACGGTAGCGTGACGTGGTAGTATGCACACGAGCGAACAAGTCGCTCCAAGTGTTCACGTAATCGGAAGATAGCAGGACCTTCCTCCGTGTGATACGCGCGAATCCCTTCAAAGAACCCGCTTCCGTAATGAATCGCGTGTGTCATGATACTCGTGTTTGCGTCAGTCGGCTCAATCCAAGCCCCGTCTTTCCACATCCATTGTCCATACTGTTCCATAATGCAACTCTCCCATTCCTCATTTTTTATATTTTCTGTCTATTATACGTTAGAGAGAGCGTAAGTCATCAACAAGTTGCGTTTTTTCAGAAGTTTTTTCATCTTTCTGTTTGATGATTCGTGCAGGTGTTCCCGCAACGACAACACCTGGAGGGACGTCTTGTGTGACGACACTTCCTGCCGCGACAACTGCGTTTTCACCGACGCGAACGCCCTCTAAGATGACTGCGTTCGCCCCAATCATGACACCGTCCTCGATGATGACCGGATCTTTTGAAGGTGGCTCAAGAACCCCTGCGACCACGGCACCTGCGCCAAGGTGAACGTTCTTCCCGAGCGTTCCGCGTGCTCCGATGACAGCGTTCATATCGACCATCGAACCATCTCCGATGACAGCTCCGATGTTGACGACAGCTCCCATCATGACGACCGCGTTGTTGCCGATTTGAACGTGGTCTCGGATGAACGAGCCTGGTTCGATTCGGGCATTGAGTTGTGTCGTATCGAGCATCGGTACGGCACTGTTGCGACGATCATATTCAAGATGAGAATCTGTGATGACCGATGCATTAGCTTCTAAAAATGCCGCAGCGCGTTCTGCCGTCGTCAAGAACAGTTTCGACTCATCCGTTCCGAATGCTTTCGCTTCCTCGATTACAAGACCCGCCAATTGACCGTTGACGTAAAGCTTGACTGGTGTTTCCTTCTTAGCATCTTTAATATATTGTGCGATTTCATAAGCGTTTGTGAGTAACATGAGTAGCCTCCTCGTATAAGTTCGATAGATTATAAAGTCCTGCCGGGCGATCAATGATCGTTGCCGCAGCGGCAAGTGCCCCGTTTGCAAAGACGCGTTTCGATAACGCGGTATGTTTCAGTTCAATCATTTCATCATCTCCGGCGAAGAGCACGGTATGCTCACCGAAAATCGTGCCACCCCGAATGGAATGCATTCCTAACTCTTCAGCTCCACGCGCTTCCCGACGTGACGTTCGTTCGTAAATCGGTGTCACGTCACGCTTCGCTTCGATGGCACGTGCCAATAATTCTGCCGTCCCGCTTGGTGCGTCCACTTTCTTCCGATGGTGTGCCTCAATCACTTCAATATCATATCCGAGAGTGAGTGGGACGAGTTGGTCGAGCAACTGCTTCAAGAGCGCGATCCCGTATGAGGTGTTGTAAGACTGGATGATTGGGATGTCTTGTGAAGCCGTTTCAATCTCGGCCAGTTCATCCGGTGTGAAGCCGGTCGTCGCGATGACGAGCGGAATATTGCGCTCCCGTCCGAACGCGAGTAAATCAGGGAGTAACGCCGGGTTCGAAAAGTCGATCACGACATCGACGGGTACGTCCACCTCATTCAGAGTCGCCGTGTGCTCGTCACTTCCCGGTGAGACGATTGCCGTTACGTTCACACCTTGCGCATGAGCGACCTCTTCGACAATGCGTCCCATTGCGCCAAACCCATGGATGAGAACATTCATTGTCTCACCTCATTGAATTGTTCCATCGCCGATAGTAATTTCGCCTCAGCCGTCGCGCTCATTGGAACGAGCGGCAGACGTGGCACACCGACTTCAAATCCTCGCGCTTGAAGCGCTGCCTTCACCGGAATCGGATTCACTTCTGCGAAAAGTTCATCGATGACTGGGAGTAAACGAATTTGCCACGTACGTGCTGTCTGCAAATCACCCGCCAATAGGGCGTCTGCCAACGCGACCGTCGCTCCCGGATAGACGTTTGATAAAACGGAGACGACCCCTTGTGCGCCCCAAGCCATGTACGGCAAGATTTGATCGTCATTTCCACAGTAAACGGTGAACCCTTCCGGAATATGGGCCATCATCTGCGCCATGACCGAGATATCCCCACTCGCTTCTTTCAAGGCCGTGATGCGCGGATGTTCCGCGAGCTCACCGACCGTTTCCGGTGTCAAGGCGACACCCGTCCGTGACGGAACATTGTAGAGCATGAGCGGAATCGGTGACGCATCCGCAATCGCAGTAAAGTGAGCAATCAGCCCGGCCTGTGTCGACTTGTTATAGTACGGTGTGACGACCATCGCCATCTCCGCACCAAGTTCGGCGGCCCGTTTCGTTTTCTCAATACTGACTGCTGTATTGTTCGAACCGGTCCCCGCGATGATCACGGCTCGACCGTTTGCGACCTCCACCGCTCGAACGAGCAATGTCTCAAACTCGTCATCAGTGATTGTCATCCCTTCGCCGGTCGTCCCACCGATGACGAGACCCGTCACACCTTCTTGGATTTGGTCTTCAATTAATGCCGCCCATGCTTCTAGATTCAACTGCCCATTTTCTTGAAATGGGGTAGCTAGTGCTGTCGCCACTCCTGTGAACATGTCATCTCCTCCTTATTTCGTCGCTGTTTGACTAATCATACATTGCGCGATTTGAACGGCATTCGCTGCCGCCCCTTTTCGGACGTTATCTGCAACGCACCAAAGATGGAACGTATTGGGTTGTGAATCGTCTCGGCGAATTCGTCCGACATACACCTCATCCGTCCCGTTCGCATCGAGCGGTGTCGGATATGTCAATTCGGATGGATTGTCCATTAACACGACCCCTGGTGCATCGGCGAGGACTGCTTTCAGTTCTGCGACCGTCGCATCTCGCTCGAGCGACACCGTGATCGAGACCGCATGACTGTTTCGCACCGGCACTCGGACACAAGTGGCCGTCACCCCGAGGTTTGGCGCATTTAAAATCTTACGTGTCTCATCCATCATCTTCTGTTCTTCTTTCGTATAGCCATTTTCTAGAAACACATCGATGTGCGGCAACACGTTATCATAAATCGGATACGGATAATTCGTCGGTTCCTCTCCGCGCGCACCGCGCTCGAGGTCATCGATCCCTTTTTGACCCGATCCCGATACCGCTTGATAAGATGTATAGGCGACGCGTGTCAGTCCGTATACTTCCGCTAGAGGCGCGAGCGCCACGACCGATTGAATCGTGGAACAGTTCGGGTTCGCGATGAGCGTTCTCTCCGGACTGAGTTCGACTCGGTTCACTTCCGGTACGATGAGTGGAATTCCTTCTTGCATTCGGAATGCACTTGAATTATCGATGACAATGACTCCTTGCTCACTCAACCGAGGGGCATATTGTTCACTGATGCTCCCACCTGCAGAGAAGAGTGCGATATCGATCGGGTCCGCATAAATCGCATCGGTCAATTCACGAATCACGATCGATTGCCCATTCACCTCGACCGTCTTTCCTGCCGAGCGGGCTGAAGCATAGAGTCTCAGTTCGCTGATTGGAAATTCATATTCTGTTAAGACGTCAATCATTTTTTGTCCGACGGCACCTGTCGCACCGACGACTGCTACGTTATACATTATGCTCCCCCCTTATAAGTGAAACCGGGCCGCAATGGCTGCGACTGCCGCTTCCACATCTTGTTCTTGAATCGTATAGGAAATACTGATTTCAGACGTCGTGACTTGATAGAATGGAATCCCCATCTCACGGAATGTCGCGAAGAGCTCTGATGCGACCCCTGTCGCGTCTCGCATACCGATTCCGACGACAGAAATTTTTGCATGTTCCGTGTGACGATCGATTTTGATTTGAGGCAAGGTCGCTGTCAACTCCGCGAGCGCCTCTTCTAAAAACGCCTCTTCATCGAGCGGACATGTGAACGAGAGAAACACTTCGCCGTCGAATGCCGTCTGTGAAATCATATCGATGTTGACGTGTCGCTCTGACAATCGTTCAAAGATGTCTGCGACTCCCGCCGCCGTATGCGGAATATGTTTGATTGAGACACTGAGTACGTTCTTGACGACACTCACACTCGTGACTGCTTTCTGTTCCATCGCTTGCGTCGTATCCATGATCCATGTTCCTCCTTCGCTCGAAAGCGTCTTCCCAACAAAAATATTGACGTCGTACTTTTTCGCGAGCTCCACGCTGCGCATCTCCATCACTTTAGAGCCCAGTGCGCTCATCTCCATCATTTCGTCATAAGAGACAGTGTCCAGACGTTTCGCCGTCGGATGGATTCGTGGGTCTGTCGTATAGACACCCGCGACGTCCGTATAAATTTCACAACGCTGACTGAGGACGGCCGCCAGTGCGACGGCTGTCGTGTCCGAACCGCCACGCCCAAGGGTCGTGACGTCTCCCGCTTCATTCACGCCTTGGAATCCGGCGACAATCAGGACGTCGTATTGACGCAACTTCTCGTGTAACACTTCTTTCCGAATCGCTTTGATTTTGCTCTTCGTATGAATGCCCATCGTATCAATCCCGGCTTGCTGTCCTGTTAATGAGATGGCCGGTACGCCTCGCGAGTTCAAGGCGATACTGAGTAGGCTAATTGTCTGTTCTTCCCCGACGGCGAGTAGCCGGTCGAGTTCGCGAATCATCGGGCGATCCGTGATTTGTTTGGCGAGCGACAAGAGCGAATCTGTCGTTTTGCCCATCGCCGATACGACGACGACCAATTTTTCACCGGTCGCCACACGTGTCTGTAAATAGTCCGAAATGGCTTGTATTTGTTCGATTGTGGCAACGGAGCTGCCACCAAATTTCAGTACGGTTGTCATCAAGTTCCCCACTTTCAAGATGTCCACCAACAGAAAAAGCGGCAGACCGGTAGGAAGCACTCTCCCTACGGTCTGCCGCTTGTACGCGCAGTTGAAAAACGATTAAAGAATCGTTCCGTAGATAGCGCTCCATGGTAGTTGACCATGGCAGTGTAGGCGTTGTTCACGACTACCCCAGCCTTCATTCACACGCACGTGAACGTCGACTTCGGCGAATTTCCCCTTTCGGCTCGGTCCGGAGTGCGTCCGTTTCAACCAAGCTTACTCATGTCATTCGCAACCTCTATCTGTCAGTTGTTAGTATTAGTTATAACAAAACGAAATCTTCTTGCCAACCTTTTTTTAGAAAAATGGGATATTTCAAAAAAGGATTACCATGTTTTTCGCATCATGCGGTGTGGGAGATTGGCATCCAAAAACTCATCTCCGAACGCCTCGTACCCGAGCTTTTCATAAAACGGAAGCGCCGTCAGTTGTGCACCCAATCGTAGTTCAACCAACCCTTGACGTTTCGCGACACGTTCAACTTCAATCATAATGTCTTTCCCATATCCATGACCCCGGGCCGATTGAATCGTCGCCACTCGCTCCACTTTTCCGACAGTCGAGTCGACTGGACGAAGACGCGCTGTCGTCACAGGTTCGGAGTCAAGGAGCCCGACCACATGTGTACACATATCGTCTAAATCATCGTATTCTAAACTCTCATCAATTCCTTGTTCCTGAACGAATACGATCTCCCGCACTTGTTTGGCCTGTTCAATCAACGCTGGTTCGTTTCCCGATTGAATGATCAACATGGTAAAACTCCTTCCTGCAATCGTTTCACGATTTCTTCGATTCCCTTTTCTAGTTCCGCTACGGATGTGAAACGCGCTTGGGCCTGCTTATGGCTTCCACCGCCACGACCAATCTGCATCTCTTGGAGCGCCGCTTTCAAGAATGTGCCGACGGCGATATCCTGTGTCCCGTCATGCATAACGAACAATTTCTGCGTTCCATAGTTGGCGCCAACGGCAATTCGTCCTGTTGCTGCGATTCGTTCGATGATGGCGGTCGTCAACGTTTCCGCTTCTGTTCTCCCGACATGTAAGGCCACATAGTTATCTTCTTTCAACACGGCCTCCACTTTCGCTTTGGCAATCCGTTCTTCGAGCGTTTTGATTTCTTTTTCACGTTCCAAACGAATCGTATGTTCTTCGATTACACGGGCTGCCACGGATTCATTCGTTGTCGAGAATGTATGGTGAATCGTCCGCAACGCTGCTCGCGCTTGTTGAGTCGCCTTGATCGCTCGACTTCCCGCCACATACGTCAAGCGTAGATTCCCCCTCACTTTCTTCACCGCCGTCACATGGATGGTACCGAGTTGTCCCGTTGTCTCCACATGAGTGCCACCACATGCATTGTAATCTAGACCTTCGATTTCGACGATGCGAATCATCCCCGTTCGGTCCGTCTCTTTCCGTAAGCGCGCCCGGTCTACTTCTTCTTTTGGGATTTCATAGACACGAATCGGACGGTTTTCAAAGATGACTTGTTGCATCTCTTGTTCAAGTGCCTCAACGTGCGCCCAGTCCATCGTTGCCGTTTCAATCTCAATAGATGA
This sequence comes from Exiguobacterium sp. s123, assembly GCF_018617075.1. Taxonomy (GTDB): domain Bacteria; phylum Bacillota; class Bacilli; order Exiguobacteriales; family Exiguobacteriaceae; genus Exiguobacterium; species Exiguobacterium profundum. The sequence goes on from NZ_JACSJL010000006.1 coordinate 168,408, forward strand.
ATCGGTCTCTCCGATTCCAAAGCTGAGCGTCCGAATGCCATGGCGGTCTTCCAAAATCGCCGTTATCACATGTTGAGCAGTATGCTGGATGGAATGATCCCGTCTGACGTCCTCATCGATTCGAACCTCTATCGTCGTGCCCGCTGGTAATGATTCTGACAAGAGATGCCATACTTCCCCGTCCTTGATTTGTACGTCCAGTACAGGATGCGTCCCAATCCATCCACGGTCAGCCGGTTGTCCCCCACCTTCCGCATAAAACGGGCTGTTCTCGAGTGTGTGCCAATGACCGTTGCCGTCTTCCTTTATTGAGGTCACGACTGTACTTGCTGTATATGGTTCCATCTTGTTCTCCACCTTCTCTCTATAATCTGTTCAGACAACTAGTTTAATTTCGTCTATAATGAAACATACATCTTCTCAGTCAGGAGCGAAATGTTATGTTAGAAATCGATAAACAATCTCCGTTACCTATTTATTATCAAATTGAAGCGTACTTAAAGCAACAAATTGATGACGGATTGTTAAAACCAGGAGACACCTTGCCTTCAGAGCGTGAATTTTCGGAGCAATTTCACGTCAGTCGGATGACGATTCGTCAAGCCATTATGAACCTCGTCAACGCCGGTTATTTGAGCCGTCAAAAAGGACGAGGCACATTCGTCGCGAGTCAGAAGATTGCGATGACGTTATCGGGACTGACAAGTTTTTCCGAGGAAATCAAACATCGAGGTATGCGACCGCTAAGCCGTCTCTTGTCATACGAGGTCATTCCGGCAACGGATCGCATCGCGCAGCAACTGAGTATCCCAAATCAAACACCGGTTTATGAGATGAAACGGCTACGACTCGCCGATGATCATCCACTTGCGCTCGAGACCGCCTATATTCCCGTTCATTTATTGCCTGACCTGACGCAAGATGACGCCACGGGATCGATCTATGCGTATGCCGAACAGCATGGCTTACGCTTGAAGAATGCAACACAAACACTCGAAGCCCGGAGCGCCGGTCCAGAAGAAGCCAATCTCCTCACGATTTCTCCGAACGCACCGGTCTTGTTGATTGACCAGCGAACATATCTCGAGGATGGCGGCATGTTTGAATACAGCCGTTCCCTTTTCCGTGGCGACTCGTACTCTTTCACTGTCGCCATGGATCGCATATAAAAAAGTTTGCCCGAGGGCAAACTTTTTTTATTGGGCTTCATACGTTACCCCGCTCGGGTCTAACGTATACGATTCGAGTTCTGTATCGGACATCGGCTCGACACGGTTACCCGCATCCGCTTGTTGCACACGATAGCGCACTTCTTCAAGAAGCGGTTCGTTCAAGAAGTAATAGAAGTGTCCGTCATCTGCCCGGGCACCTTCTCCAGTCAATTGGTATTGCACCGTATTGTGGAGCGCACCAACGTCTTCAATTAAACGCATATAGTCATTCGGTCCAAGTGTCGTCTGCATGTTGTCACCGACGGCTTTCAAGACCTTATCGTAATTGTTTAGGAGTGATGTGCCGAGTGATTGTTCGAGCACGGCATTAATGACTTCCATCTGGCGTTGTCCACGACCGATGTCTCCACGTGGGTCATCGTATCGATTTCGGACGTAGGCAAGTGCCTCTTCACCAGAAAGCCGTTGAAGGCCTTGTTCGATTTGAACTGTCTCACGTGACGCATCGTAACTGTTTTGTTGTGATGAGAACGGAACATCAATCTCAACGCCACCTACCGCATCAATGAAATCAACGAACCCTTGGAAGTTGAGCGAGACGACATGGTCAATTTCAACACCGACTAAATCTTCGATCGTGTTCGTCGCCATCCGCATCCCGTTGTTCGGATTCGATTCATCCATCGAACCGAAATAGTAAGCGTGTGTGATCTTATCTTGGTCAAGTCCCGTCTTGCCATAAGGAATGTTATAACCCGTGTAGTCGATGTTGACATACGAATCACGCGGGATACTGAGCATCGTCGTCTGCTTTTCTTTCTTGTTTAAAATGACGACAATCATGACGTCTGATCGTCCGAACTCACCGCGCGCTTTCTTCTGTGGCGAAAGGTCTGTTCCTAAAACCAAGAACGTCTCCGTATCTTCTTTATCATAACGAGTCGGCTCAACCGTCGGGTCATCCTCTAACGTGACTTGGGTGCCGGACAACATATTGTGGGCTTTGTAAAACGCTGTACCGTAAATGCTAGACCCAGCAATAATCGCAATCAGCACGAGGGCACTAAATATCTTATAAAACGCAGACGGACCTGTGCGCTGTCTGCGAGCATGTGTTCTAGAATTCATATCGGTCTCCTTCGAGTCAAAATAATGAGCTTCACTCATTATAGAGGAAAGCGGGAAATTTGTCGAAAACGTTTTGATGACAAATTCGTTTCTTTACATTTTCCCACAGTTGAACACAGAAAAACCCGCGGAGATGACTCCGCAGGTTCGTTAATCCCGAATGGTGAAAAATCGTGTTGCCGCTTCTTGCCCACGGGCTTGTAAGGATTCCGCACAGCGCGATGCAGCCGCCCCGTCGAGCACGACCGTCACACCTGGATGGGCCTGTAGGATTGTGGCCGGCCAGTCGACCGTCGGTACGCTTTCAATCATGTGCTGTACCGCTTCAGCTTTCCGCTCCCCTGTCGCCACAAGGACAATCTCACGTGCGTTCATGATCGTATCGAGCCCCATCGTGATCGCATGCGTCGGGACGTCTTCCAATCGATCAAAAAAGCGACGGTTTGCCTCTCTTGTTGATTCGGTGAGTTCGGTCACGTGCGTCTTCGCATCGAGGGCCGTGCCCGGTTCATTAAATGCGATGTGACCATTTTCCCCGATACCAAGAAGTTGTAAGTCGACACCAAGCTTCCGAACGAGGTCTTCGTAACGAGCCGCTTCCGCTTTTGGGTCCGGTGCGTCCCCTTGAGGCAAGTGACTCTGTTTGAATGGCACTTCATCGAAGAGACGGTCTTTCATAAAGCGGTTGTAACTTTGAGGATGTTCGGGCGATAATCCGATATATTCATCTAAATTGACGCTCGTCACATGGCTACAATCGAGCGCGTCCTGTTTAAACATCTGATACATCCCGACCGGTGTGCTACCGGTTGCGAGACCGAGTACAAAGTCATGTTTCCCTGAAATCCGTTCTTTGATTAGCGTATAGGCGATTCGTTCCGCGTCGTTCGCCGTCTTTGCGACTAGTACATTCATCTTTGTTCCTCCCGTTCATATACGATTCGACCTTTGACGAAAGTCATCTGAACATGTGTCGTGTCATCCCAAACGACAAGGTCTGCATCAAACCCCGATTTGATATCGCCTTTTGTCGTCAACCCGAATTCTTTGGCCGCATTCGTCGAGGTCATTTTTACCGCTTCTTCCACAGTACATCCCGTATATGCCTGAATGTTTCGGAATGCAGCATCCATCGTCAACACACTGCCCGCAAGGTTCCCGGCTTGAAGTCGCGCAGCCCCGTCCGCTACGATGACCGGTTGGCCGCCAAGCTCATATTGTCCGTCCGGAAGTCCTTTTGCTCGCATCGCATCCGTGATGACGACAAGTTCATCTGCTCCTTTTAAGCGAAACGCGAAGTCGACCATCTCCGGACGACTATGGATCCCATCCGGAATGATTTCCGCGATGACTCCACCCTCTAAGAGACAATAGCCTACCGTTCCGGGTTCTCGATGATGTAACCCACGCATCTGGTTATAAAGATGCGTCCCGTGTTTGACGCCCGCCTGCTTGTTCTCTTCAAATGTCGCGCTCGTATGGCCCGCTGAACCGATCGCACCGGTTTCGCGAAGTACCGCTTCAAATGCACGTGCACCTGGCCGTTCCGGTGCATACGTAACGAGGCGGATATGACCGCCGGCGAGCTCTTGCCATTTTCGGAACTGCTCGGCGTCCGGGTCGATAATATATTCCGCCGGCTGTGCCCCAGCCATCTCCACGTTGACGAAAGGACCTTCCAAGTGAATCCCGATGAGTGTCGTATCCTGCGCTTCGATGACGTTTCGGACCGCCTTCAAAGCATGCTCAATCGCTTCTTTTGACTGCGTGATGGTCGTCGCAAAAAAAGAAGTGACGCCTTCTTGTAGCATGTCGTTACTCAACTGCCGAAGTTTTGATTCATCCGCATCCATCGTATCGACTTCATATCCCCCGTGGATATGCACATCGATGAGACCCGGTGTCACGAGTGCTCCAGCGACATCAATCACATGCTCATCCTGTTGTTCAAACTGTTCCATCGATCCGATTTCATCAATCTTTTGACCATTCCATCTGATATATCCACGTTCCCATGTATGTTCTGCTGACACGATACGAGCATTGATCAATGTCCCCATCGGTTCACCACTCCTTTTTGTTTTCCTCCATGTTATCATATCGGATAAAAGTATAGTTGTATAGACCAATTTAAAATAAATAAAAGATTGTTCACATTTGCGAACAATCTTCTCCTCTCTATGTCGATTGAATCGTGCCATAGCGTCGGACAATCCATACTAACCGGAGGAATAACAAGACCGCTCCGGCTGCAAGTCCAGCAATCAAGCCAATCCAATAGCCGTCTGGTCCAAACCCGGCGTGCTCTGCCAAAACATACCCGAGAGGTAAACCGATGACCCAATAAGCGACGAGTGAAAGGACGAGCGTGATGTTGACGTCTTTAAAGCCACGTAATATCCCTTGGATCGGTGCCGCGACGGCATCTGACAATTGGAAGAATACAGCAAAAATCATAAAGTGCGCTGCAAGGTCCACGACCGTCGGGTCATTCGTATAAATGGCCGCAACCCGCTCGTTTTGCCAAAACAAAAAAGCACCCGAAAAGATAGAGACACCGAGACAGAGCGCGAGCCCGATTTTTGCATAGCGGACGGCATCCTGCAGTCGTTTCGCGCCGAGCTCATACCCCACGACAATCGTCAACGCGCTCGATGCCGAAAGTGGCAACATGTACACGAACGAGGCAAAGTTAATCGCCGCTTGGTGAGCCGCGACGATTTGGTCACCATATGAACTGAGCAATACCGTGACCGCCGCAAAGATGCTGACTTCGGCGAAAATGGCGAGCCCGATTGGGGTCCCAAGTTGTAACAACTGTTTTTGTCGGAGCCAGACCATCCGTTCGGTCGTCCGTAAAAACTTGTATTCGCGGAACGGCTTCCCGTTTCTCACGAAGAAGAAGGCCATGAAGAAGAGTAGCCAGTAAGTGATGCTCGAGGCGATTCCCGCTCCAACACCTCCGTACGCCGGCACACCTAGTTTTCCGAAGATGAAGATGTAATTTAATCCGACATTAATGGGTAACCCTAATAGTATGAGGATCATCGAGACTCTCGTCTTGCCAAGGGCATCCATGAGCGTGCGTAGCACATTGAACAGGAACATCGGCAAGACGCCGAATCCAAGGGCAAGCAAGTATTGCGTCGCGATTCGTTTCCCTTCTACACTGAGCCCCATGCTCTCGATCGCCATCGGCACAAGGAGTGAGCCCAACGTCAGCGTGATTACGCTCAGCATGATGGCTAAATAGATACCTTGAAACAAGGTACGTTGAATCTGTTGACGGTCTCGCGCACCAAGCGCTTGCGACACGATCGGGGCCACCGCCAGCAAGATTCCACTCAGTCCGGTATACACCGGCATCCACAAGCTTGAACCGACTCCGACACCAGCCAAATCGACGGCACCCGCCCGTCCGGACATGACGGTATCGAAAAAGCTAATCAAATAAAAAGACACTTGCGTGACTAGGATTGGAAAGAAAATCGTGAAGAACAGTTTGATTTTTTCGTTTAATGAATGTGTTTGGTACATGGACAACCCTCATCTCTTTTTCAGAAAGGAACTTATAATTATGAATCAACGGCATGCAGAAAAACTTAAATTTGAACTGTTGGAAACGTGGAACACGTTCAATCACTATGTGACGGAAGCCCTCACCTTTAACAATTCTGAGGATATTCACCGCGCCCGGGTGCATTTACGGAAACTGATCACCTTCATGCAACTATACGAAACGAAGCCGGCGACGTTTCGACAACTCAAACAATTGATGGAGGCACTCGGTCATGTGCGCGACCTCGACGTCCTCATCGAAACGTTTGATTCTAAATCCGAACTCGACCATGCGTTTCTTGAAGCGATGGAGACAGAACGTGCCATCGCACGGACGATTCTATCTACCCGTGTCAGTGAAAAAATGACACCGTCGCTCGATCAACAAGTACGTCGCTTCATCGGTGGACCGTTATTTCGTGCGTTCAAAAAAACGAACGCCTCCCCGATGTTAGAAAAGGCGAAAAGTGAGCGCAAGCAACGTGTGCGCGTCTATCATGAACGATCCAGTGGAAAAGAACAACTTGAAGCGCTCCATAAAGTCCGTTTAGCCGTCAAACGCGAACGCTATTTACATGAGTACTTGCTAAACTATGAATCGGATGCATCGATGGACACTGTCCGAACGTTAAAAAAAATGCAAACCGAACTCGGTGAGATGAACGACCATGACCAACTGTTAAAGCGTTGGCGGGCCTTCACCCCTCGAGCTGAACTACAGTCCGAATACGACCGAAAAATTGAAACATTACAGCAGGAACTCGATGCATCCGTGGAGCACCTATCGATTTAGCGAGATGTATAGCGCTCAATCAATAGTTCCAACAACTTCATTCCGGCAATCGAGTTTCCTTTTGAATCAAGTGCCGGACCAAATATGCCAAACCCGACGTTATTCAAATCCAGTTCGTGGTTCCCGACCGCCAAGATGGCACCCGACACCCCACTTTTTCCTGGAAGACCAACCCGGACAGCGAACTCACCCGATGCATCATACATGCCACACGTCGTCATGATGGCCTTGACGATTCGGACGACCCGACGTGGAATCAACTCTTCGCCCGTATCCGGGTCTTCTCCATTCCCTGCAAAGACACGCCCGATTCGTGCCAAATCAAAACAATCAATCTCGATGGCACACTGTTTCGTATACACATCAATGATCTCATCGACGTCACCTTCCACAATTCCATGGTGACGCATGAAATAGAGCAAGGCACGGTTCAAGTCGGTCGTCTCGTATTCAGAGCGGGCGACTTTTTCGTCGTACGTGACCTCCTCGACCGAGCGATTTAATAACGTCGCTAAAAACTGGCGGAACTGATAGATTTTGAGTTCTGCCGTCTCCCCCAAAATCATACTCGTCACCGCTAATGCTCCAGCGTTGATCATCGGATTCAGCGGTTTTGACGGGACCGTTTCCTCAAGTTTGGCGATGGAGTTGAATGCGTCCCCCGTCGGCTCCATCCCTACTTTCGAAAAGACATAGTCCTCCCCGAACTCCATCAGTACATAACAAAGGGTGAGCGCCTTCGATACGCTCTGAATCGTAAACTTGTGATGAACATCCCCCGCATGAATATACGTACCGTCCGGCAAACAAATTGCCACCCCGAGTAAATCGTTTTTCACATGTGCGAGTTCAGGGATATAATCTGCCACTTTCCCTTGAGCCGTGTACGGACGACACTCATCAACCAAGTGATTCAACTGTTGTTCGAGTACATTCATTCCATCACCTCATGTTCCATCAAATTTCAACCGGGTCATCTTATCATATTACCCGTCTGGTGGTCCATCATCTTTATACCAGTCTTCATCCGCCCAAATCATCGGTGGACTTTCCTCGTCTCCAACCAACTTTTCTCCATGTCGATTCATCGACAGAATAAACCCAGCTATGCCTACCATTACAAGCGTCGCAACGATAAGGAAGGAAGCCATTCCATCGTCCCCTTTCGAATTCGTGACAAATTTGTCTAGAACTCCGTGACACTTATCCTATATCTCCGTCAACATTCCCGGTACCGTTAAGACGACAACAATTTCAGAGAAATGGGTGAATCAATTGAATCGAATCGCGATTATCGGAGGTGGCATCACCGGACTTGCCGCAGCCTATTATGCCAAAGAAGCCGGAGCTCATGTCACATTGATCGAGGCGCAGGACCATCTCGGTGGAAAAATCAAGACCATTTATCGGGATGGGTTTACGTTAGAGACTGGACCCGACGGTTATATGGCACGGAAGCCGACCTTGACATCACTTATTACGGATCTCGGTCTCGCAGATCAACTCGTCCGCTCCAGAACCGGGACTTCTTACATTTACGTACGGAAGCAACTGAGACAGATGCCGGCCGGATCGGTCATGGGCATCCCGACCAAGTTTTGGCCGATGGTCAAAACGGATCTCTTTACTTGGAGAGGAAAACTTCGCGCCGGATTCGATCTCGTGATTCCACGCGTGTATGCAGGAGAGGATATCTCGCTCGACCGTTTCTTTCGGACGAGACTCGGCTCAGAAGTCGTCGATACGATGATCGAACCGCTTCTGTCCGGGATTTACAACGGGACACTCGAAGACATGAGCATCGAGTCTACTTTCCCTCAGTTTATCACGATTGAACAAAAAACTCGCAGTCTGATTCTCGGAATGAAAGCACTCACTCCTCCCGTCCAAGCTGGTGTAAAGCCGTCCGAGACTGGTAAGTTCCTGTCGATTGAGCAAGGACTCGGAGCACTCGTCGAGGCGCTCCGTCCGTCAATCGATCGACTCATGTTAAAGACGCTTGTTCAATCCGTTCGACCTCATGAAGTCACATTTGCCGATGGGACGGTCGAACAGTTTGACGGTATCATTCTTGCGACTTCCCCTCAAGCACTCGGACCTTTGCTCGGATTCCCAGAAGCCGAACGCTTGTCATCGTTAAAACGTACCTCTTCGATGACCGTACTCGCCGCCTTCGACGAGTCAGATGTGGATGCGTTAGATGGAACCGGCTACGTCATCGCCAAATCGGAAGGAAACGCCTTGACCGCTTGTAGCTGGATGCATAAAAAATGGCCACACCTAGCTCCTAAAGGAAAAGCATTGCTCCGCATGTATATCGGTTCAGAACATGTCCCGTCCCTGCTCCATGAAGAGGATGATCAAATCGCAAACTTCGCTTTAAGCGAACTTCGACGCATTCAAAAAGTCGGGACTCCCCTCTTCACGAAAGTCGAACGACACATTCAAACGATGCCACAATATGAAGTCGGTCATAAACAGGACGTCTGCGCGTTCGAAGAAGCACTTCTGAAGTGGGACGGCGTCGAGGCGTGTGGTGCCATACTTCATGGAGTCGGATTACCTGACTGCGTCGATTCTGCCAAACGGGCAGTCGATCACTTACATCTTCGACAGGCGGTGACGGTATGAAACACATCGACTATAACGAAAATCCGTTCATCGTCATTTGGGAAGTCACACGGGCCTGTGCGCTCTCCTGCGTCCACTGCCGGGCAGAGGCACAATTTCACCGTTACGAAAACGAGCTCGATACGGAAGAGGGAAAGGCATTGATTCGCGAGATTCATGCGATGGATAACCCGATTCTCGTCTTTACGGGCGGTGATCCTCTCATGCGTGAAGATTTATTTGAATTGACCGCATACGCCTCTTCCCTCGGGATGCGCGTCTCGATGACACCTTCCGCCACACCTCGAGTGACTCACGATGCCGTGAAACGAGCGAAAGCGGCTGGTTTGTCACGTTGGGCCTTCTCCATTGACGGACCGGACGCCGTGACGCATGACTATTTCCGCGGCACACGTGGCAGTTTCGACCGTACCATTCGAGGAATCTCATATTTCCGAGAGGAGGGAATGTCATTTCAAATCAATACGACGGTGACCGAATACAACGTCAATCGATTACCGGAAATGGCGAAACTCGTAGAATCCCTCGGCGTATCCGTCTGGACGCTCTTTTTCCTCGTGCCGACTGGACGTGGATCCCTGTTACAACCCATTACACCTGAGCGACATGAGGAAGTATTGAAATGGGCGTTCTCCCTACAAGAGACGGCACCCTTCATCATCTCGACGACGGAAGCCCAATTTTATCGGAGGGTCGCCCGCCAAGAAAATCAGCGCCGCCGGACAGCAGGGCTTCCTCCAATCGGACATCCCCATGACGATTTGGCGAAGGCACCTCGCGGAACGAATGACGGCAACGGATTCGTCTTTATCTCACATACAGGGGATGTCCAGCCGTCCGGATTTTTACCGATCACCTGCGGAAACGTCCGAACGACACCTCTCGCTGATATTTATCGTCACCATCCGACGTTCAAGGCGCTGCGTGATCCCGACACTCATCATGGCAAGTGTGGGTATTGTGAGTATCGGTATCTATGTGGTGGTTCGCGGGCTAGAGCCTATGCGGTCACTGGCGATTATAAGGAGGCGGAACCGTACTGCATCTATCAGCCGGAACGTCCCCTCGTTTCACAATAAAGATTCCCATTTATTCCCTCTCCGTGTAAGATTGAATTATATGATGAGAAGGGAGCCACGTAGGTGCAGTCATTACCGATTGACGGATTGTTCTATATTGGATTGGGTACAATTTTTATCGTTACGACTTTACTCGGGTTCGGAATCAAGCGATTGACGAAACAAGGCATGATGGGATTTTACACGCTACTCGCAACAAGTCTTGGCTTATTCTTCTGGTTACTGCTCTGGTTTCAAGAAGCGACCCGCGCCATATTTATGGGAACCATCCCATGGGTACTCAACTTATTTTTCGGAACGGTGCTCTATCTCATTTTTATAGGCATCAGTTATTTGATTTTGAGAAGAAAACATCGGCATACATAAAAGAGGAATCCGGTTGTGGATTCCTCTTTTATGCATTGGCCGTCGATGGGCTTAACGTTAACGCCCCGTTCTCGACATCGATGATGACCGTTTGACCATCCTCGACTTCTCCAGCGAGGATGCTACGGGCAAGTTTCGTTTCAATCGTCCGTTGCACGTACCGGTTGATCGGTCTCGCACCGAATTGAGGTTCATACGCTTCGTCGGCAACGAACGTTTTCGCTGCGTCAGTGATCTCGATATGAATCGAGCGTGTCGTGAGCCGTTCGCTCATCCGTCCGACCGCTTTCTCGACGATTTGACCGATTTGATCTTTCGTGAGTGGATGGAACAAAATCGTTTCATCGACCCGGTTCAAGAACTCAGGACGGAAATGGCGACGGAGTTTATCGAGCACTTGACGCTCCTCATCTTCATCAATCACACCATCTCTCGCTGCCTCGAGCAAGATGTCCGCCCCAATGTTCGACGTCATGATGACGATTGTATTTTTAAAATCGACGATGCGCCCGTGCGAATCAGTCAATCGACCATCATCGAGCAATTGTAGCAAGATGTTGAAGACGTCCGGATGTGCCTTCTCGACCTCATCGAGTAAGAGGACCGAGTACGGGTTACGGCGAACCGCTTCGGTCAACTGGCCGCCTTCCTCATATCCGATATAGCCAGGAGGCGCTCCGACGAGACGCGACACGGCATGTTTCTCCATATATTCACTCATATCGAGGCGAACGATATGGTCTTCTGAGTCAAACATCGCTTCTGCGAGCGCCTTCCCGAGTTCTGTCTTCCCGACCCCCGTCGGTCCGAGGAAGAGGAATGAGCCGATCGGACGATTCGGATCTTTGATGCCAGCACGCGCCCGAATGACCGCATCGCTGACGAGACGAATCGCATCATCTTGTCCGAACACGCGTTTATGCAAGACCGTTTCTAGATTGAGGAGCTTATCCCGCTCTCCTTCTGTCAGTTTCGTCACCGGTATGCCCGTCCATTTTGAGACGACCTCGGCGATTTCTTCTTCCGTCACCTCTTCCCGCACGAGTTCGCGTGTCACCGAACTCGCCAACTGTTCCGCTTCTTCGAGTTCTCGCTCAAGCTCCGGGATTCGTCCGTATTTCAGTTCCGAGGCCCGGTTCAAATCGTAACGACTCTCTGCCTCTTGTAACTCGAGACGTACTTTCTCGAGGTCTCCGCGGATTTGTTGTACGCGGTGCGTCGACTCCTTCTCATTCTCCCAGCGGAGACGTAACGAGTCAGACTGTTCACGAAGTGACGCCAATTCCTGCTGAAGCGCCTCAAGTCGCTTCATGGAAGCGGCATCGCTCTCTTTTTTAAGAGCCGCCTCTTCGATTTCAAGCTGCATGACCCGACGGACCAATTCATCGAGTTCAGCCGGCATCGACTCCATCTCCGTCCGAATCATTGCACACGACTCATCGACGAGATCGATCGCCTTGTCCGGCATGAAACGGTCGGTGATATAGCGATTGGATAATACAGCCGCTGCGACGAGCGCATTGTCATGGATGCGTACCCCGTGGTGAATCTCGAAGCGTTCTTTCAAACCGCGCAAGATGGAAACCGTATCCTCGACATCCGGTTCAGCGACAAGTACTTGTTGGAAACGCCGCTCGAGGGCCGGGTCCTTCTCGATATATTGACGATACTCGTCAAGTGTCGTCGCACCGATACAATGCAGTTCGCCTCGGGCGAGCATCGGTTTCAACATGTTCCCGGCATCCATCGATCCCTCCGACTTCCCTGCACCGACAATCGTGTGCAGTTCATCGATGAAGAGGATGATGGTGCCTTCCGCTTCTTTCACTTCGGACAAGACTGCCTGTAGACGTTCCTCGAACTCCCCACGATATTTCGCACCGGCAACGAGGGAACTCATATCGAGACTGAAGATGGTTTTGTCTTTCAAACTTTCCGGCACATCTCCACGAACGATACGCTGGGCGAGCCCTTCGACAATCGCCGTCTTCCCGACACCCGGTTCCCCGATGAGGACTGGGTTGTTTTTCGTTTTCCGACTCAAAATCCGGATGACACGACGAATCTCGCTATCCCGTCCGATGACCGGATCGATTTTCCCGGTCTTCACTTCTTGAATGAGGTCTCGTCCGTATTTCGTCAAGACGTCATACGTCGCTTCAGGCGACTTCGAAGTGATCCGACGATTGCCTCGTACGGCGACGAGCGCCTCACGGAGACGGTCTTCTGTGATCCCTTTTCGCTCGAGCATCGCCTGTGCTTGACTACTGTTCAACAAGATGCCGAGTAAAATATGTTCGACCGATACGTATTCATCGTTCATCCCTGTCGCTTCTCGCTCCGCCGTCGTTAGAACGTTCAGCAAAGAAGCCGAAATCATCGGTGTCGTCGGATTTTGAAGTTTTGGTGCATTTCTTAAAGAAAGTGCGACTTCGCCTTCAATCTCAGACACGTTGATTTCCATTTTTTGAAACAGCAACGGCGCGATCCCGTCCGTCTGCGAAATCATGGACGCCAAGACGTGCCACTCATTGATTTCACTATGATGATATTGTTTCGCTAACGCCTGTGAACTGACAATGCATTCATGTGCTTTATCTGTAAAACGATTAAAGTCCATCACGATTCCTCCTTATTCATTAACGTTCGATTTGCTCATAAACAGAACGGTACGTCTCATCAAGAGGCAGGTCGACCTCGAGTTGGACGAATAAGTCCGACCGCACCTTCGAGGCGGTCATGACACCGCGACCAGGGATCCGCATCCGTTGTCCCGGACGGCTTCCCGGTTTCACTTTCAGCTTCACGCGTCCCCCGTCGAGCGTGGCAACGATGACGCTCGCCCCGTCTAAAAAGTCGAGCGGACGCAATCGTTTCACGGTCACGATATGCTCTCCTTCACGACGATACGTATCGTCATCCGCAAAGTGAAGTTCGACATATACATCTCCTCGGTTTCCCGATTGTCCGACGCGGCTACCTTTTCCTTTCAACCGCAACTTCTGACCTTCGTAGGCACCTTGTGGAATTTTGACGTTCACGGTACCCGTTTGAAGACGTAGACTCACTTTCGACTCTTTCATCAATTGACTGAGCGGGATGTTGACACGAACAGTCTCATCCAAGTCTTCCTCGACTGCTTGGTCAAAGAAGCTTCCGAACATATCTTCAAATCCGAAAGTCCGAGAGGTCGTACGCGATCCGCCTCCGAATTGTCGGAATAGATCTTCGAATTGTGACGAGCCTTCCCCGTAAGTCTCTCCACCGCCACCGAACCCTTGTCCGAACGACGGTCCATCCGGGCTACCGTATCGATCATAGTTCGCCTTTTTCTCTGGGTCGCTCAATACGTCAAACGCTTCCTGGACCGACTTGAATCGTTCTTGTGCGCCAGGGTCTTTATTGACGTCCGGATGGTATTGTTTCGCCAGTTTCCGGTATGCACGTTTAATCTCTTGCTCGGTCGCTTCCTTGGAGACACCGAGCTCGTCGTAATAGTTTTTAGCCATATGGATTCACCTCACCTATCCCTTTCCCGTTTCTGTTAACTCTATTCTACTCAATTGGTCAAATAAGGTCAAAGATAATCCTTTCACTTTTCATACGAAAAAAAGAAGAGATTCGTTTCAAAAAACGAACCTCTTCTCGATTAGAAGTAGACTTTCGGGCTATCCATGCCGTCCTCAAACACAATCGTCACTTCAGGGTCTCCGCCAAGTGACGTCACGTTGATACGAACCGGAACGTTCCAGCTATATTCCCAACGGTTTTCGAGCAAGCCGACCACGTGTTGTGTGAAGCCGACGAGCTCAGCGCGACTGTAAAACTGAATCGGGATATCAATCTCCATTCTCGATAGATCTCCGTTCTGATAAAAGCCCTTCCCAATCATCCCGCTATAGTCCGGGAAAAGGTCGGCAATCCGATCGCTGAAGAGCGTAAATTTCTGAGCGTCCTCGCGTACGTCAGACGTCGCCGATGTCGACGGGAAATAGTAGTACTTCTCATCGATCGCTTTCCAGTCGCCCGATTTGACTTGATCCGCCGTCCCAACGAAGGCCGACTTGATATAGTTCCCCGGTGTCGGTGAACCTTGTGTCGATTTCATATAGAGCGCGACATTGATATCGAGGTCCTTGAAGTCTTCACGCTTTCGTAATTGGGAGACGAGTTCGTTCGCCATACGTTCCCCTTCTGCGATTACTTTCTTTTGATCGAGTTTGACGGTATATGTCGGACCATAGTTCGGTGCTTGGAAGACATATTCACGGTTCAAAATAAGTGCAAACGATACGCCCCCAACCTGGTACCCGCTGTCCTCTTTCGTCATGTAATTTTGTTCGACAATCGAAGCTAAATAAAGCGGTGATTTCTTGTTCGCATCGACGAACTTGTCGTCTTCGACTTCTGCCTTGCCATCCGCATAAGCCGGGTTCAAGGGGGTCAACCCTTCATTACTTTTATCTTTCCGTGCGAGCAGACGAGATACATCCTCCGCGTTCAACAGCTGTCCCTCTTGATAAGCGAACTTTTCCGGGTCGAACGCGTCCGTTGAGTGACGCATGAGACCGAGTTCGACTTCTTCGAGTTCTAACGATGAACTGACTTGACGTTGGGCGAGTCCTCTCGCTGCCGCCGGTTTGAACGGAATGACCATCTGATAGTATGAGTCACGGGCTTCAATCGCTTGTGTGACGCCTTCGGCCGCTGTTTCGTCCCCAGTTGGTGTCGCTTCTTCTTCACCCATCGGTATTTTCATTGAACATCCACTCAACAATAGCGCCGAGGCGATTGTCGGGATGACGAGTTGTTTCCATTTCATCTATGTCTAGCTCCTTTGAACATCGTTTCCTATTTCACTTTGTCCATTATAACAAAATCGTTCCACGAAAAAAGTATCGAAGCGGAATCAGAACAAATCCCTTCTCGGATGAACGAGAAGGGATTTCGATTTATGGTTTCGTTGACGGGTGGTTGCGACGAATCAACAGTAGGAGTCCTGACGCGAAGAGAAGTGTACCGAGCATGACGTGCCACAGATCATCCGCTTCGCCTGTCATCGGAAGTACGCCTTGTGCGTAGGGATCGGCTTCATCGATGTGCTCGACTCGTTTCGCTCCACTCTCTTTGACGATGACTTTCACGACAGGTGGTGTGGCTTTCACCTCTGTCTTCTGCTTGTTAGCGTCTTGTTTTGGCTCTTCTTTTACCGGAACAGGTTGCTTCACCGCCACCGGTACGTCAACGGAGCGAGTAACCCTGATCCCTTCATCCACCTCGAAGATGAATGTGGCACGTTGAATCAATTCAGCCCCGGCTCTCACATCATAAGATGGGAGGAGCGGAAGCTCAAACGAGAACGTCACTTCTTCTTCCGGACCGAGTCCGTCTCTGAAGGTAGGAATTGCTTCGACTTGCTCCGTGAATCGTTGATTTGCCTGGTTTCGTTCTTCTTCTGTCAAGGCACCGCTTGGCCATGTGAGCATCGCGTCCGCTAAAAACAAGGTGACTTTCGAAGGATTGGTGACCGTATACGTATAGCGAACGGGCTCTCCCGGTTGAACGGTCGCCTTCTCAACCGTCGCATTCACGGTGAAGTCTGGTGTTTGTAAAAGGATTATCTGTTGACTTTCTGATGTGACGACCCGGTTGAATTCATCCAGCCCGGTCACTTGAAAGACACTGCCGATTTCAGGATGTGCGTCGAACGAATATCCGGTCGGAATCGATAAGACTTCTGTCACTTCCACCCGTTCCCCCGGCAAGAGACCGTCTTCTCCTATTAATTCATGCAAACGATCAAATACGTGTTGATTGAACGATTCGATTGATTGATGATCGATGTCTCCGCTCACATACTCGTGAGAGAATTCTGTCACCGTCATCGGCGTGTCTCCTGTGTTTTCTACAATGAACGTATACGATATTTCGCCTCCGACAACGGCTCGGTCGACTGCGGCGATATTGATTGCTTCAACGGCGAGCTTCGGTAACGTCGGTTCAGTCGTCGGCTCTTCGACGATTGGTTCTGGTTCAACCGGTGGCGTCACTTCTTCTGATAGATCTGGTTCTGTGACAACAGGCGGTTCTTCCTCTTCGACAGGATAGGCTTCCGTGATGGTGTTTGGAGAAAACGTATACGGTACACCTTCCGCATTGTAGAGCGTGATGAGGTCAATCAACGAGTCGTCTACTGCTTCCGCATCAATCATAAATCGCCAAACGTCAGCTGATTCACGGCTCCCGTAATACGTGATTCCTTCATAGACGAGACTTGATTCATATAATGTTTCGCTTTCCTCATCTGTCAAATTCACTTGAATATACCGGAACGTGGTCGTGTCCGCTTTGGCGGTAGGCACCCCAAATAAGGTTGAAAGGAACATGAGGATGGTAAATACGGCAACGAAGCGCTGGATGTTGTGTGTCATGATGTTGGTCCCTCCTCTAAGGTGAAAACAAGCGCTCGAATCGCAATCGTTCCGATGACGACGTTCACCACGTAGAGGAATGAGAGGAATGTGTGTGTGAACGTCATGATGTCAAAGGGTTCTCTCGCAAAAATATATTAGCATTTTGATTTAGTTAATCTATACCCCTCACACGCTTGTGCGAACCTGCTCAATCCCATTTATTTCCGAAAAATAAAAAACGTTCGCCGAAGCGAACGTCCAGACTGTAGACAAAGTATAGGTCTTATGCACAATCCGGACACGGCTCGCTTTCCTAGGGGCAAGCAGGGAGCCGCATCGCGACTGCGTCACTGCTGGGTCTCCCTTTGCTTGCTATTCCCTCAGAAGTCTCGCCTGCCCGTTCTTGGTCACCTTTTGTCCTTCGTCCCATATAATGGTGTGAGAAGAACACACAGAGGGCGGATCTAATGATCAACAAGTCGACACCATCCATCCTTCACGGTCTGACGAACGGAACGGATGTTGAACAGCGGCCCGAGGAGGATGATCTCGGCGTTTACCTTCCCTTTCCCCTAAAACATCGATTCAAAGTAAATACCGAGCTTTTTCTTCGGCTGTCGTGACCTTAGAAAAAGACAAACGGCCGCCAGATGACGACCGTTTGCGTTGCTCGCCCGACGGCGCCCCGACTCCTTCAGGAAAGCAATCCGACGGAGACCCAGCAGCGACCTAGGTCGCGATGCGGCTCCGGGATTGCCTGAGGAAAGCGTGGGCGCCGGAAGGACGAGTTCGAACATGTTATTTGTCAACAAGCTGAACGTTCGCCGAAGCGAACGTCTTATGCTTGTTCATGTAAAAAGTCGAGCAGTTTTGCCTCATCCCATACTTCAATTCCGAGAGATTCCGCTTTCGCCAGCTTCGAACCTGCTTTTTCACCGGCGACGAGCAAGTCTGTGTTCTTACTTACACTTCCCGTTACACTCGCTCCGAGAAGTTCAAGCTGTTTCCCAGCCTCGCCACGTGTCATCTCATGCAACTTCCCCGTCAATACGACTGTCTTCCCAGAGAGCGGTGCTCCTTCCGTCGTTGGTCGTTTCGTTCCTTTGAAGGAAAGATTGACTCCCGATTCTGAAAGTTCTTTGACGAGTTCACGTGCTTCCGGTTTTTCGAAATAGAGAACGATCGATTCTGCCATTTTAGTCCCGATACCATCGATGGCTGTCAATTCTTCGACTGTCGCCGCGATGATTGCCTCCATCGTCTCGAACCGTTCTGCAATTAAAGAAGCGGCCTTTTGTCCGACGAGTCGAATCCCGAAGGCGAAGAGCACCCGTTCCAATGAATTTTGCTTCGACTGTTCGATTGCCGAGAGCAAGTTCGTCACTGACGTCTCGCCCATGCGCTCGAGTCCAAGTAAATCATCTCGGTCCAAGCGATACAGGTCGGCCACATTGTGAACGAGCCCTGCTTCGTGAAGCTGCGTGATGACTTTCTCGCCGAGCCCGTCGATGTTCATCGCTTGTCTCGACACGAAATGGATGAGTCCTTCAAGCAGTTGAGCCGGACATTCCGGATTGACGCAACGATGATCCGCCTCTCCTTCGAGTCGAATCAACTCCGACCCACACGCCGGACAATGCGTCGGGAATTCAATCACCCGCTCTTCCCCGCTCCGTTCACTCGCCAGTGCCGATACGACGGCCGGAATGACATCTCCTGCTTTTTTGATGACGACTCGGTCACCGATATGAAGATCTTTTTCCTTTATAAAATCTTCATTGTGAAGCGTCGCATACGTCACGGTCGAACCTGCCACAGAAACCGGGGCAAATCGTGCCCGTGGTGTGACCTTCCCCGTACGACCGACACTAAAATCGACGTCCTCGATCGTCGTCACGACTTCTTCTGCCGGGAACTTGTACGCGACGGCCCAGCGCGGACTTTTAGCGGTGAAACCAAGTTGTTCTTGTTCTTCATAACCGGCCACTTTGATGACAATCCCATCAATTTCATATGGGAGGTCACTCCGTTTTGTCACGTATGTCTCAATGTAATCCCACAGTTCATCCGCCGTCTGGCATGTTGTATAATCTCCGCTCACTGCGACACCGAGTCGTTTCAAATAATCGAGTGATTCGTCATGTGACGCGACGAGATCGTCTTGCGACACCAAACCGTATGCGAAGAACGCCAAATTTCTTGACGCCGCAATTTTTGAGTCGAGTTGTCGAAGTGAACCGGCAGCAGCGTTTCTCGGATTTGCGAAAAGTGGCTCGCCGTTACGTTCTCGTTCATCATTCAATTGTTCAAACGAACGTTTCGGCATGTACGCCTCACCTCGCACTTCAAACGTCACGTCCTCATTTAATCGAAGAGGGATGGAACGAATCGTCTTCAAGTTTTGCGTGATGTCCTCCCCCGTCGTCCCGTCCCCACGCGTCGCGCCACGAACGAGGCGGCCATTCTCATATTTTAACGAGACAGCGAGACCATCAAATTTGAGTTCTGCCACGAATGTCGGCGTGTAGCCGAGATCTTTCTCAATTCGCTCCACCCACTCGACGAGTTCTTCTTTCGAGAAGACGTTGCCGAGCGAGAGCATCGGCGTGTCATGTGTCACTTTGACGAATGCGTCGAGCGGAGCCCCTCCGACGCGTTGCGTCGGAGAATCCGGTGTTCGAAGTTCAGGATAATCAGTCTCGATTTGAATCAATTCGTTCATCAATCGGTCATACTCCGAATCCGGCACGCTCGGACGGTCGAGTACGTAATACTCGTAACCATATTGATTTAACGTTTGACGTAGCTCTTCTACGCGTTCTGCCATCTCCATATTCTCACCTCACGCTTTTTCGATAGGGGCAAATTTAGCCAATAGGCGCTTGATCCCGACTTCCGGGAATGCGATGTCGACTTCGAGTTGGTCGCCTTCACCACGTGTCTGTACGACCGTCCCTTGTCCCCATTTTTTATGATTCGCTTTGTCGCCGACATTCCATCCGACCGTTTCGGCACCGGACGATTGGGCGAGTTTCGGCTTCGGTTTCGAACTAAAGCCATTCACCGGTAACTTCCCTGGTGACTCGACCGGGTTCCACGGCATCGGTTTTCTCGCCTTACCGGACCGCTCCAACAACGTTTCCGGCAACTCATGCAAGAATCTCGACTCCGGGTTGTTTTGGAAGCGACCATATAGCATCCGTGACTGGGCACGTGTCAAATAGAGACGCTTCTCGGCACGGGTGATTCCGACATACGCAAGACGACGTTCTTCTTCCATCTCTTCCTCGTCGTTCAAGGCACGGCTGTGCGGGAAAAGTCCTTCTTCCATTCCAATCAAGAAGACGACCGGGAATTCAAGTCCCTTCGCCGAGTGCAACGTCATCAACGTGACTTGATGCGACTCATCGACTTCATCGAGTGAATCGAGGTCTGAGACGAGCGTCAAATCGGTAAGGAAGGCGACGAGCGTCTGTTCATCGCTCTCTTTCTCAAAGTTTTGGGCGACCGACAGAAACTCTTGCAAGTTCTCGAGTCGGCTTTCCGCTTCAAGCGTCTTCTCGATTTTGAGCATCTCTTCATATCCTGTTTTCTTCAATACCTCTTCGACGAGTTCTGAAATGGAGAGGTAGTCCGCCATCTGCCGTAAATCCAGCATCATTTGGCGGAAGTCCGCGAGTTTCGTCGCAGTGCGTGGGGCGATGCCTGACAATTCGATGTCACGAATCGCATCCATAAGTGAGACGCCTTGCATATCTGCAAAGTCACCTAGTTTATCAATCGTCGCGGCACCGATTCCGCGTTTCGGCTCATTGACGACGCGAACGAACGAGATGTCCTCATCCGGGTTGGCGATCAATCGCAAGTATGCGAGGACGTCCTTGATCTCTTTTCGCTCATAGAACTTCGTCCCGCCGACCATTTTGTATGGGATGTTCGATTTGAGGAGCATCTCCTCGAGTCCACGTGATTGAGCGTTCGTCCGATAAAGGACCGCCATCTGTCCGTAGTCCATCCCTTCCATCTTCAGCTCTTTCATCTGGTTCATGATGAAGAACGCTTCGTCGCGATCATCCGATGCGACATGGAGCAACAGTTTCTCTCCTTCATCATTTTCAGTCCACAAGTTCTTCTCTTTCCGGGAAGCGTTGTTTTGGATGACACCGTTCGCCGCCTCTAAAATCCGTTTCGTCGAACGATAGTTTTGTTCGAGCAAGATGACATGGGCGCTCGGATAATCTTTCTCAAACGTCAAGATATTGGCGATGTCGGCACCGCGCCAACGATAAATGGACTGATCCGAATCCCCGACGACACATAAATTCTCGTGTGCCTGTGCGAGAAGTTTGACGAGCGTATATTGGGCACGGTTCGTATCCTGATACTCATCGACATGGATGTACTTGAATTTCTTCTGATAGAACGCCAACACGTCCGGTGCTTCTTGAAATAAGTGAATCGTCTTCATGATCAAGTCGTCAAAGTCGAGCACATTGTTTTGTTTCAACTTTTTCTCATACGCTGTGTAGACGTCCGAGATGATTCGCTCGTACGGATTGTTCCCGACGAGGGCAGCCGCATCTTTCGCCGTACGCAGCTCATTTTTATGATTTGAAATCATCCCGAGAAGGGTACGCGGTTCGTACTTCTTCGGATCGAGGTTCAATTCTTTCAACACCTGTTTGATTGCTGTCAATTGATCCGAGGCATCTAAAATGGAAAAGCTCCTGTCATAGCGGATGCGATCGATATCGCGTCGTAAAATCCGGACGCACATGGAGTGGAATGTAGAAATCCAAATGTCTTCGGCGACACCACCCACAAGACGGGCAATCCGATCTTTCATTTCTCGTGCTGCCTTATTCGTGAACGTGATCGCTAAAATGTTCCACGGTGCCACTTGCTTCGCCGCCATCAAATAGGCGACACGATGGGTCAAGACACGAGTCTTCCCAGACCCTGCACCCGCCATGATCAACAGCGGGCCATCCGTATGCTTCACCGCTTCTGCTTGTTCCGGGTTCATCCCTTTAACTAATTCTTCGCTAAGATTATACATAATCGTTTCCTTCCTTGTTCCAAACGTTTGTTCTTATTTTATCGGAGTGCTCGTACAGTCGCAAGTGCTCCAGCTAAGTCTTCATAAATGATATTGCCGACAACAATCGTGTCGACATGTGCACCCATTAATCGTGCCGTCTCTTCTCCCTCAATGCCACCACCGTAAAAGAGATGTGCATCAGGTAACGCCAAACGAATCTCTTTGACGACATCAGGATTCCCGAGTCGTCCACTATATTCGATATAGAGCGAGGGAAGACGGAACAAGTGATGTCCAACTTCCGCGTATGCCACGGATTCTTCGATCGTCAAATCGCATCGCGCTTCCGTCACGTCAGCGACTTTCGCCTCCGGGTTTAAGACGAGATATCCTTGAGCCGTGACAAGACGAGCATCAAAGAAATGGCCGAATCGTTCAAACGCACGGGCATGATGACCAATGATCCATTCCGGAGTTCCTGCATTCAGCACGGTGGGCACGAAGTAATGATTGAATCCGTGGATGACTTGACTAGGATGGCTAATCTCAAGTGCGATTGGAATCCCGGCATCTCGGACTCTCGCATAAAGCGCAAATGTATTCTCTGCATCAATCCCATCCGTTCCCCCGATCAAAAAGGCGTCGGTCCCCGAATGGATGAGCGCCTCGAGCGCCTCATCTGTGAGCTCCTTATTCGGATCTAGTTTAAACACATGTCGCCACGTCTGAAATTCCAACTCATTCCCTCCTATCGAATCCTTCTATAGTGTATCGATTTTTTTCCTCCCGTGCATCTCTCCAACAAAAAAAGACTTGCCGAAGCAAGTCACGAACGTGCCGTACGATTCCGTTCCCGATCCGTCAACCATTTCGCAACAAGCAAGGCGAATAGACCGTAAACAGGAACGAACCAGAGCGGATTCGCTAAAAAGAATCCGAGCACCGGTATGTCAAGGAGCGGCGAGTCCGGTGAACAGAGTGCCGTTCCATTGACGATGGCGATAAACGGAAGAACCGGAACAATGAAGACGTATCCGAAGTTGATCCAAAATGCTTTCATATGACAATCTCCTTACCCTAAGATGATTGATTCTTTTGGATAGTTATACATCCGCTTCGGTTGTCTCCGTTGCAGGATGAGAATGAAGGCGATGACGCCGATTCGGCCGATGAACATGAGAATCGTCAACACCCATTTTCCAACGTTACTAAACTCGGAAGACAATCCGACGGATAGACCCGTCGTCCCGAACGCAGAACACGCCTCGAATAAGATTCGTGTCAACGAAGCATCCTCAAAATAAGCCATGACCATGACACCTGATAGTAACACGGCAAGCGAAACCGTAATGATCACGAACGCTTTCCAAATATCTTCAAGGACGATTTCACGACCGAAAATTTTAATGGACGAGTCCCCGCGAATGAAGGCGATGACAGCGAGAACGGCTACAGCAAACGTCGTCGTCCGAATCCCCCCACCGACAGACGATGGAGATGCCCCGATGAACATCAGGATGGACAGGAGCAACATGCTCGCTTCAGAGAATAGATTGACATCGACCGTCGATAGACCACCATTTCGTGTCGTCACGGATTGGAACAACGAATCCGAAAGTGCCAACCAGAGCGGCAAGTCCTTAAAGGCATTATTGTATTCAAAGATGAACAAGCCGACCGTACCGACGGCAATCAAAATAAAGAAGGTTGAGACCGTCAATTTAGTGAACAACGAGAATCGACTCGGGAACGTGTGACGTTTCCGTGTGATTCGGCTCACCAAGTACGTTCGAATCTCTACAAGCACCGGGAATCCGATGGCACCACCGGTCATGAGCGCGATTTGCGTAAAGATGACGAATGGGTCCTCACGGAATGGCGCGAGCGAACTTCCCGTAATGTCAAACCCGGCATTCGTCGTCGCACTGATCGACCCGAACAATCCTTGTAAGAAGGCTTCTCCGATGGTATCAAAATAATTTAAGTAATGGACCCCGAGCACGACGGCACCGACCGCCTCGATGGCGATAACGGTGATCACGATTTCCGTGATGTATTTAACAATACCAGACATGGACGTCTGGTTTTGGTCGCGTAAAATCAGTTGTCTTTCCCTAAACCCAATCCGTTTCCCAAGTAAGATCCACATGATGACGTGCAAACTGATCAATCCGACACCGCTCACTTGGACGATGAACAGAATGATAAATAAGCCGAACGTGGAGAAGGTATCGGTGACTACAATCGGTGTCAGGCCGGTGACACTGACACAGCTCACCGCAAAGAAGACAAGGTCGGTAAACGTGATCGTCACTCCAGGCTTATGGGCGATTGGTAAGGCGAGGAGCAAAACTGATAAAATCGCTGCCGCACTATAAATTAACACGAGTGTTTGGACCGGTGTTAAACTTCGAAAGAACAATTGTAAGTTCAGTTTCATGAATTTCTGTTGCATCTCGCCACTCCCCTCCATCAAAAACAAGATGACTCTTACGAGTCACCTTTTGTTTGTTGTAGACGTTCAAGAGCGAGATCGTATCCACCTGTCCCATAGTTCAAGCATCGCTTCACACGTGAAATCGTGGCCGTTGAGGCGCCTGTCGCATCCTCAATTTTATGATACGTGTTTCCTTCACGAATTTGCCGCGCCACTTCAAGTCGTTGCGCAAGTGCTTGAATTTCATTAACAGTCGCTAAATCTTCGAATAATTGATAACAGTCTTCGAGTGTCTCGAGCTTCAAAATCGCTTCAAACAATTGATCGAGCTCTCGACCTCGTAATTTATCGAGTTGCATCCGCAAGCATCCTCTCTACTCATACTTCTTTCTCATTCTAAAGCAGGGGCGCCCCGGACTCAACTATTCATCGCAAAATCGCAGGAAATAGTACTTGTTTCTTCATGACTTCGTAAATGCCGAGAGGTGTCGCCCGAACATATGGCAAATGGGTAGATGCTAAAAATAGTAATGTATAAATCGGATCTTCGAACTGATAGCCCCTCGCCATGAGCTCGTCTCGCAGCTGTTTCTCTTGATCGATGAGTGTTTCGAGTTGCTCCGTCGACGTCATCCCACAGAGTGGTAACGGGATCTCGGCAACGATTTCGCCCTGGTCTACGAGGACAATCCCGCCTCCGAGCTCGTTCATTCGTTTGAACGCCAGTAACATATCCTGTTTACATTTCCCTAGAATCAAGTAGTCTCCACTGATCGAGTACGAACTGACAAGTCCACCAAAATCTCGGGCGAAACCTTTCAAGACTGTGTTCAATCGCCATTTCCCTTCTTTATCAAGCAACATGAGAAACGATTCGTCTCCATCACGCGGCAATGCATCTTGACCCGTGTCATGCGTAATTTTAAACAGTTTCATAATGACTGAGTTGATCATGTCGAGTCCGACGGGCATGCTGAAAGATAGGTCTTGTGGCGTCAGTTCGATTGAAACGTCTGTCGACGGCATCTTATTGAGGACTGCTTCCACTAATTCGTTCGGGAAAAGCGATACCCCATCACGATAAATCCATTGCCCTTTCGCAATCACAGCCGTCGGACGCGGTTCCTCGATGGCATCTAGAATGTTCAAGTGCGCGATACGGCCTGGCGCAATCGCCCCTAAAATGTGATCGAGGTCAAAGTGACGAGCCACGTTATGAGAGACAATCCGGTAGGCTTCGATAGCCGGTAATCCCGCTTCGATCAAAATGCGGACAAGAGCATCCTGCATGCCGTCCTCATAAAAGCCCGGTGTCGAACCGTCCGTTGTCACCATGAGATGGTCGAACGCCGTCAGTCCATTTGCCAATAGATCACGGATCATCTCCGGCAGGTCCGGACGAATCGAGGAATGTCGAAGCGTCGTCGTATAACCTAGTTCCAATCGATTGAACGCCTCTTCCGCCGTCATCGCCTCATGGTCGCTGTGTACTCCCATCAACGCCATTTTAGTCAATGTCTTCGGCGACGCCCCCGGAAAATGCCCCTCGACCGGCAAACCGCACGTTTCGGCGTCAAGCATCCACTGAAGCATCTCATCATCACCCTTCAAGGCGCGCGGCCATGCCGTTAATTCACCTGCCATGACGACGTCCGGATGGTTAAACCACTCGTGAATGCGTTCCGAGTCGACAGCCACGCTCTCCCGGTCCAACTCCGTTTGCGTATCCAAACGGGCCCACCAATATGTACTCGTCGGCAATTGTTGAATCGCATCGAGTTGCGCAAACGCTTGCTCTTTCTCTTGTAAAAAAAGCAGCATGTTGTCATTGACGAGCGTCGTCGTTCCACGCTCTCCTGCATATTTTGACAACGTCGCCGGATTGTATAATTGAAACGGATGAGCGTGAGGCTCGATATACCCAGGTACAATATACTTTCCTGTCACATCGACCGTTTCGACCGCTGATTCTGGTAAGTCTGGACCGACATACACGATGCGATCTCCCTCAATCCAAATATTCGCGGTTCTCCATTGTTTTACGTAGACGTTCAAATACGTTGCGTTTTGTAAGACGAGCGAAGGTGGCCGCAATCGATCTACGACTTCAAGTTGTGAACGAATCATCACTTTAGACCACGGTGCCCGCGCCGTTCTTTTTGTTGGCATCGAACCCAATCCTCCCTTTTTCCCTTTCAAAGCTATAAAAGAATAATTTTGAAAGCGTTTTCTTTACCTGTTTCAAGTTTACCTTTTCTCTGAATGGGTCGCAAGTTATGTTCCCTATTGTAACAAATTTCACATATATTTTTCACAAAAAAGGCGACTCTTCCTATGAAGAGTCACCTACATCAAATTTGAGTCATGACGGTTTTACGTAAGTACAGGTGCAATTGATTGACCGGAATCGGTTTACTGTAATGATAACCTTGAATGAGCGAACCACTATATTCTAATACGAACGCAAGCTGTTCCGGTCGCTCGACCCCTTCCGTGACAATCTCGAGTCCAAGCGTTTGGAAAGTTTGATATAGCCCTTCTAACAGCGCGCGGTCAAATTTATTCTCCGGAATCCCTTTCACGAAGTTTTGATCGATTTTAACGATGTCGAGACACAGGGATTGCAAGTATGAAAGCGACGATGTTCCGACACCGAAGTCATCAAGTGATATTTTGACACCGATGGCCTTTAACGCTTGAATGAATTGTTGAAGTTCATACACATTCCCACCGACTTCACTCTCTGTGATTTCCACATGCAACCGGTGTGGGGGAAATCCTGTCTTAGCGATCGTTTCCTCCAACGCTTCTAAAAACGAGCCGTCTAAAATCTGACGTTTCGAGACGTTAATGGATAAAAATAAGTCAAGTCGCTCTGCGTACTCTTGAATCTCGGTGATGGCGCGCACAAGCACCCAACGTCCCACATCTGAGATGAGCCCGAGTTGCTCCGCAACCGGAATGAACACGCCGGGAGAGACGAATCCTTTCTGTGGATGGTGCCAGCGAATCAACGCCTCGACTCCTCTAACTTGAAACGGCTGCGGTGAGACGATTGGTTGGTAATAAAGTTCGAACTCATCATGACGCAGCGCATGACGTAAATCACGTTCCATTTCGAGTGCCTGCAAGTAATGACTCCCATCTTTAATCTCCTGATAGGAAAGAATCTGATCTTTCCCGGATGCTTTGGCTTCGTGTAAGACGACATCGAGTCGCGCCATCATCACCTCATAGGAATGATGCGTCGGTCCAGTCAATTCGTCGATGCTGATACTCAAGGTCAAATGGTTCATCCCTTGCTTCAAACCCCATTCGCGCAAATCTTTCACCAATTGATTGGCGATGATCACGAGCTCCTCGGTCGTCCATTCCGGATGAATCAAGATGAACTCGTCCGCTCCGATTCTTGCAACGAAGCCATCCTCTTTATAAAACATCAATCGAGAGGCAAAGAACGTCAGCATCGCATCTCCCATACGCTGACCAAATTGATCGTTGATCCGTCGGAAGTTGTCGAAATCGATTCCCATCACTCCAATCGACCGGGTCGTTTCCGGTAAGCTCACGAACATCTCTTCGACCGCCAATCGGTTTGGAAGACGGGTCAAAGAATCTCGGAAGGCACGCGTCAACGATTCTTTTTGTGTCTGTTCGAGTGCATCGAGCACCTCGTTCATGCTGATCGCCATCTCTTCAATCTCGTCTTGTTGATTTGGATGCAACTGAATCCGTAACCGACTATTCCGTTCTTTCGTGATCCATTTCAGTTCGTTGACGATGCCCATCAATCGTTTCGTGACAATTTGATTCACCGACCAAAACAGTGTCAACAATAGACCAAGACCGAGCACAAGCAGCCCGAGCATCCCCGTTTCTAACATGGTCTGTGTATTGGTATAGTACATTCGCTTCACCGAGAAGTTGAGTTCCCAGTTCGCATCTTGATAGACGGATTGAAGCGGTAACGAGACACGTGCAAATTGATTGTCTTCATCGACCGTCAACTGCCGGTGTGAAAGAGGACTGATCGATAATTTCGTTTTTGCTTGGGCACTCATCGCGGCCATGAAGTCTGGACCGATTTTTTGAATGAGTACGAGCGTCCCACCCGGCTTTCCTGTCCCATCACTTCTCAAAATCGGATGACTCATGAAGACGACCGGACCGAAATCGGTGCCATACACCGCACTTTGTTTGATTCCTGACGAGTTGACGTAACGGATCAAGTCGTTCGTGAAGATCTCTTTGTCCTCTTCACGATCCAATTCATAAAATTGAGTAAACTCCGAGTAGACGACCTTTCGATCACGGTCGAGGAAAATCATTGCGCCGACCCCTAAGTTTTCGAGTGTCTCTTCCCCCATGTTGTTTTCAATGAATGCTTCATTCTGATTTTGAACAAAATCATAGGCATTCGTCCAAACTGACCAATCGACAAGAATCCGCTCGAGCATAAGTCGGTGATTGGCGAACACTTCTGACACACTTTCGATTTGATCGCGGGTCATCGCCCTGTCCTGTTCAATACTTTTCTCTACAAAATACGGTTTGATGACGAATAAAATGACACCGATGAAGAGTACGATGTTCACGGCTATCGCAATAAATAATTTTGTTTGAACACGCAGGCCGACCACCCTCCTTCTTCAAGCTACTTTATTATTGTAGAACAGGATATCGGCATTTCCTTTTTTTCGCATGAAAAAAAGGATGGGTTGACCCATCCTTTAAATAATGTGTTCAAACGCTCGCGCCCCGATATCCGATCGATAGAACGTTTCAGGTAAATCGAGTTGTGAAATTGCCGCATACACAGCCGTTTTCGCCTCAAGCAGTGTCGGCTTCGTCGCCGTCACAACGAGTAGACGACCTCCGCTCCCTACGACTTGATCGCCCTTCTTTGTCGTGCCGGCATGGAAGACAAGCACATCTTTCGGAAGCGACTCAAATCCTGATAACACCTGGCCCGTGATTGGTCGGTCCGGATACCCTTCGGCCGCAATGACGACACCCATCGTGTATCCGTCAATCCACTCAACCGAATACGATTTTTGGCGAACGACCGCTTCAATCACGTCCAGGAGCGGCGATTTCAAATTCGGCAAGATGACCTCCGTTTCCGGGTCACCGAAACGTGCGTTGAATTCGATGACTTTTGGTCCATTTGCCGTCAAGATGAGACCGGCGTACAAGAATCCTTCAAATGGAGTGCCTCGTTTGACCATCGTCTGCGCGAGTGGTTCTAATACGGTCTTCACCGATTCCTCATACACGTCCTTTGAAAGATGTGGCATCGGGCTATAAGCGCCCATCCCACCCGTGTTCGGTCCCCTGTCGCCGTCATAGGCACGTTTATGATCTTGCGAGGTGATCATCGGAATGACACGCTCTCCCGAGACGAACGCCATGAGCGAAAACTCTTCCCCATCGAGGAACTCTTCGATGACGACTTGTGACTGTTGCCCAAATTTATCCGTCGTGAAAATATCACGTACGGCAGCTTCTGCCTCTTCGACCGTGAACGCAACCGTGACGCCTTTACCGGCAGCCAATCCGTCCGCCTTGACGACGAGTGGTGCACCGAGCTTCTCGATATAGGCAAGCGCCGATGCCGCATCCGTGAACGCTTCGTATGCCGCTGTCGGAATTCCGGCTTCCATCATGACTTCTTTGGCGAATGCCTTGCTTCCCTCGAGTAAGGCAGCCGCTTTCGTCGGTCCAAAGATGTTCAGCCCTTTGTCGCGGAACGTGTCCACGACTCCTGCCATGAGCGACGACTCCGGTCCGACAATCGTCCATTCGATCTCGTTCTCTTCTGCGAAATGGGCGAGCTCCTCCACGTCTGTTTCATGGATCGACGCGCACGTCATCCCTTCCATGAAGTCGTTGCCCGGTGCAACGAAGACGTGATGCCCGTCTTGTTTCAACTTCCATGCGAGCGCATGCTCGCGTCCTCCTCGACCGATGACCAATACGTTCATGACGCAAACCCCTCTCAGTGTTTGAAATGTCTGACTGATGTGAATACCATCGTAATGCCATGGCGATTTGCCGCTTCAATCGATTCGGCATCACGAATCGACCCACCCGGTTGGATGATGGCCGTGATGCCCGCTGCCGCTGCCGCTTCGACCGTATCTGCCATCGGGAAGAAGGCATCACTTCCGAGAGCCGCGCCTGACGCGCGTTCCCCGGCTTGTTCAAAAGCGATTTTCGCTGCACCGACGCGGTTCATCTGTCCGGCACCGATTCCAATCGTCGTCTCGTCTTTTGCGACGACAATCGCGTTCGATTTGACGTGCTTGACGACACGCCATGCAAGTTTCAAATCTTCCCATTCCGCTGCTGTCGGGCGACGATCCGTCACGATTTGGCATGAGGCATCATCGAGTGTCATGTCATCCCCGTCTTGTACGAGCAATCCTCCGGCGACAGCCGTAAGGCGCATGCCTGTCATCTGTCCCATATCTAACGTCAACAACCGAAGATTCTTTTTCTCTTTCAATCGGTCAAGTGCTGCCTCACTAAAGGATGGGGCAATGATGATCTCTAAAAAGATGTTGCGAAGGGCATCTGCCGTCTCAAGATCGACTTCACGGTTTAAGGCGACAATTCCACCAAAGATGGAGACCGGGTCGGCCGCATGGGCACGTTCGAACGCTTGAGAAATCGTCCGTCCGACTGCAACGCCGCACGGGTTCATGTGCTTGACGACGACTGCCGCCGGCTCAGTCAATTCACTGAGTGCTTCAAGGGCTGCATTCGTATCTTGAATGTTGTTATACGAGAGCTCTTTCCCGTGAAGCTGTGTCGCATTCGCAAGTGTCATCCCGTCATATAACGGTGTCTTATAAAACGCCGCTTGTTGGTGTGGGTTCTCTCCGTAACGAAGGTCTTGAACTTTTTCATACGTGACCGTCAACTGCTCTGGGAACGTTTCGCCGATTTGACGACCTAAGTAGTCAGCAATCAACGCGTCATAGGCAGCCGTATGTCGGAACGCTTTCGTCGCAAGACGTTGACGTGTTTCAAACGATGTACCGCCTCCACGTACTTCCTCGGCGACGAGTGTATAATCACTCGGGTCCACGACGACGGTGACACTCGCATGGTTTTTCGCAGCCGAACGCAACATGCTCGGTCCACCGATATCAATGTTTTCAATCGCTTCTTCGTATGTCGTATTCTCTTTCGCAATCGTCTCCTTGAACGGATACAGATTGACCACGACATAATCGATTGGTTCGATGTGATGATCTTTCATTTGTGCGACATGCGTATCGAGGTCGCGACGTCCGAGCAAGCCCCCGTGAACGAGTGGGTGCAACGTTTTGACACGGCCGTCTAACATTTCAGGGAACGATGTCACTTCCGAAATGTTCTTGACTGGCAATCCTGCCTGTTGAAGCGCAGCCTCGGTCCCACCTGTTGAGATGAGCTCGATGCCCGCCTCATGCAAGACGGTCGCAAGTTCGACAATTCCCGTTTTATCAGAAACACTTAATAATGCTCTCACTTGAAAACCTCCTGTTGATTCAATACTTGTTGTAATACGCGCGGATACAGTTGGTGCTCGATCGTCTGAATGCGACGCGTCGCCTCGGTGCGGTCACACCCTTCAATCTCGACAGACGCCTGTGCGATGATCGGACCCGTGTCCATCCCCGCATCCACATAATGAACGGTCACACCACTCGTCGGTACGTTGGCGTCAAGCGCCTGTCCGATCGCGTCTTTACCCGGAAAAGCTGGTAAAAGCGATGGATGAATGTTTAGAATGCGATTCGGATATGCGGATAGTAACACATTACCGATCAAGCGCATATACCCCGCCAACACGATATAGTCTACACGAAGCGTACGGAGCAGGACGAGAATCTCTTCCTCGAACTCTTCTTTTGACGCGTACGCCTTCGGTGTAAACGAAAAACTCGGAATCCCGTGACGCTCCGCTCGATCGAGAACAGCAGCTTCTGGTTTGTCCGTCACGAGCAACACACATTCAGCAGACAAATGACCATCGGTGATCGCTTGCCAGATCGCTTCGGCGTTACTTCCCGATCCTGACGCAAAGATGGCAAATCGTTTCATTGGTCCACTCCTGAAATCCGGATGCCTGGACGACTCTCGACTTTCCCGATTCGGTGCGCAGTCTCCCCGACACGTTCAAGCGCCGCTTCGACGAGTTCCACATCTTCAGCTCGTACCGTGATCATATACCCGATTCCCATATTGAAGACGTTGAACATTTCTTGCTTCGAGATGTTCCCGACTTGTTCGAGCCAGTCGAATACAGGAAGACTCGGCCAACTCGACGCATCGAACGTGATGCCAAGACCTTCTGGCAACATGCGAGGCACATTCTCATAGAAGCCACCACCTGTGATGTGTGCCATCCCTTGAACCTTGCCTGTCGAAATGGCCGCTTTCGCCGCTTCGGCATAAATCCGTGTCGGCAACAGCAAGGCGTTCCCGAGTGTCGTATCGAGCATCGCAATCTCATCCGTATAATGAAGACCTTGTGCTTCCACGATATGACGTACAAGGGAGAACCCATTCGAGTGAACGCCTGAAGATGCAAGTCCGAGCACGACATCTCCATCCTGGATCGTCGAACCGTCGAGCAAGTCCTCTTTCTCTACGACACCGACCGCAAATCCAGCGATGTCATATTCGCCATCCGGATACATCCCTGGCATCTCAGCCGTTTCGCCACCGACGAGCGCACAACCGGCTTGGACACACCCTTCCGCAACACCGGCGACGATTCTTTCCAGTTTGGCCGGTTCTGCTTTCCCGGTCGCAATATAGTCGAGGAAATAGAGCGGTTCTGCTCCATGCACGAGACAATCGTTGACGCACATGGCGACGCAGTCGATTCCAATCGTGTCATGCTGGTCGAGCGCGAACGCTAATTTCAGTTTCGTCCCGACCCCGTCGGTCCCGCTCACGAGAATCGGGTGTTTCATGTTCATCGAACCGAGGTCAATCATTGCTCCGAAACTACCGAGTCCTGTCATCACTTCCGGACGCATCGTCCTAGCAACATGACGTTTCATACGGGATACGGCCTCGTATCCTGCTTCTAAATTCACACCCGCTTGTTCATAACGAACGCTCATTGCATTTCCCCCTTAAGCCTTTGTCTCTGTCACGAGTTCTGCAAGTTCAGTCGGAT
Source organism: Exiguobacterium sp. s123 (assembly GCF_018617075.1). Lineage (GTDB taxonomy): Bacteria > Bacillota > Bacilli > Exiguobacteriales > Exiguobacteriaceae > Exiguobacterium > Exiguobacterium profundum. The sequence goes on from NZ_JACSJL010000006.1 coordinate 202,207, forward strand.
AAAGTCCCGTGAAGCATGCAGCACACTGCCCGCGTAGTGCTCCTTCAAATGGACGATCGATGGCTTCGACCGTTCCATCCAATGTGAGGAACGCTAGTGAATCGGCACCAATCTCTTCTCTGATTTCTTCAACGGATTTGGTTGCCGCAATTAACTCTTCCTTGGTGGATGTATCGATTCCGTAGTAACACGGATGTTTGATCGGTGGTGACGTGATGCGCACATGCACCTCTGTCGCGCCTGCCTCTCGAAGTAACGTGACGATTCGGCGACTCGTCGTTCCACGGACGATCGAATCATCGACCATGATGACGCGTTTCCCGTTTACGACACCGCGTAACGCTGACAACTTCATCTTCACGCCGCGCTCCCGTAATTCCTGGGACGGTTGAATGAACGTCCGTCCGACGTAACGGTTTTTAATGAGTCCCATTTCGTAAGGAATTCCGCTCGCCTCAGCGTAGCCGATTGCCGCGGAAATACTTGAATCTGGCACACCTGTCACGACATCCGCTTCGACCGGTGCTTCTTCAAACATCTTTTTCCCCATGGCCTTACGTGCCGTATGCACGTTGATGCCATCGATGATCGAGTCCGGTCTTGAGAAGTAGATGTATTCCATTGAGCACATGGCACGGACGGCCGCTTCACTGAATCGCTCTGACGTGATGCCTTCATTCGTGATCATGAGCAATTCTCCTGGCTCAACATCCCGTACGTACGTCGCCCCCACGACGTCAAACGCACACGTTTCTGAAGCGAACACGTAAGCCCCATCTTCAGTTTGTCCGAGTGACAATGGACGTAACCCATGCACATCGACACCGACGTACAGTGCATCTTCCGTCAAGAACAGGAATGCGAATGCCCCTACGAGACGGGCCAAGCTGTCAGCGATTCGTTCTTTCAACGAATTGCCGCGACTTCGCTTGATGAGGTGAGCCACGACTTCCGTGTCGGACGTCGTCTGGAAAATCGCGCCTTCCGCTTCGAGCATATGTTTCAACTCGGTCGCATTCACAAGGTTTCCGTTATGCGCCATCGCCAAATCGCCAGTCAACGACTTGAAATGGAGCGGTTGAACATTCTCGAGCGTGTTGCCGCCAGCCGTCGAGTAGCGGACGTGTCCAATCGCATGGTTCCCGGTGAGTGCGTCGAGAGATGTTTCGTCAAACACTTCGGTGACGAGTCCGAGTCCACGTTTCGCGTGGAGACGCTCTCCGTCTGCCGTGACGATTCCTGTTCCTTCTTGGCCACGGTGTTGCAAGCTGTGAAGTCCGTAATAGGCTAGGTGTGACGCTTCGATGTGACCGAACACACCGAAGACGCCGCATTCCTCGTTCATGCCTCGGATGTCATATAACATGGAATAGCTCCTTCCCATACACGCTCTAACTCTTTCACGTCCATTTCAATCAAGCGGTCGCTTGCGCGAACGACAAGAGTGGATGTTTCTGTAACTGTCCCGATTGCTTTTCCGTTCGTCATGCTCGCGAATGCCTCGGCATGTGCCTTGTCGACCGTCACGAGGAAACGTGACTGTGATTCACTGAATAGCGCCGTCACGAGATCTGTGTCAATCGTCACGTCCACGCCGAACCCTGTTCCAAAGACCAGTTCCGGTAACGCTGCCGCAAGACCACCCTCTGATACATCATGTGCCGCCGTGACCAGACCTTCACGGATAGCGTGAAGCAACGCCTTTTGTGTCTGACGTTCTTCTTCAAGATTGAGTGTCGGTGCATGACCGCTCACTTTTCCGTCTTGCAACATCTGAAGGGCACTTCCGCCAAACTCTGCTTTTGTCTCACCGAGTAAGAAGACGACGTCTCCCGCTTGTTTCGCAAACGATGTCGTAATATGTTCTGGTTTCTCGATGAGCCCGACCATTCCAACGACCGGTGTCGGGTAGATGGCTTGTCCGTTTGATTCGTTATAAAGCGATACGTTCCCTCCGATGACTGGCGTATCGAGCGTACGACACGCTTCTGCCATTCCTTCGACGGCTTGGTCGAGCTGCCAGAACCCTTCCGGTTTATCCGGGCTCCCGAAGTTGAGACAGTCCGTCAAGGCGAGTGGTTCTGCACCACTTGCGACGATATTTCGTGCCGCCTCCGCGACAGCGATGGCTCCACCGACACGTGGGTCGAGATAGACATATTTCGCATTGCAGTCTGTTGTCATCGCGAGCGACTTCTCCGTTTCACGAATGCGAATGACCGCGGCATCACTACCCGGTGCGACGACTGTCGACGTTTGTACCATATGGTCATATTGCTCATACACCCAACGTTTCGAGGCGATGCTCGGCATCGCAAGGACGTCTTTCCATGTCGCCATCACATCTTCGACGACTGGTGTGACCGGCTCCATCGCTTGGAATGCTTCATAATATGCTGGAACTTTAGACGGTTTATGATAGACCGGTGCGTCTTCTGCGAGTGCATCGACCGGTACTTCGGCCGCGACTTCCCCTTGATGAACGAGACGAAGTACTTTTTCTTCAATGACTTCGCCAACTTTGACTGCATGAAGTCCCCACTTCGTGACGATTGCTTCGATTTCGTCTTCATGTCCAGCTTTGACAACGAGGAGCATCCGCTCTTGCGATTCCGAAAGCATCATCTCGTAAGGTGTCATGCCAGTCTCACGTTGTGGGACGAGGTCTAGGTTCATCTCGATTCCCATCCCTGCTTTTGATGCCATCTCTGCTGACGATGACGTCAATCCGGCTGCGCCCATGTCTTGAATCCCGACGAGCGCAGGATGTTTGATGACTTCGAGACACGCTTCGATCAAGAGCTTCTCCATGAACGGGTCCCCGACTTGGACGGCTGGACGTTTCTCGTCCGCGTCTTCCCCGAGTTCTTCAGAAGCGAACGTGGCACCATGGATTCCGTCACGTCCTGTCGTTGCTCCGACGTACATGACCGAGTTTCCGACACCTTCCGCGATCCCTTTTTGAATGTCTTCATGACGGATGAAGCCGACGCACATCGCGTTGACGAGCGGATTTCCTGAGTAAGCCGGGTCAAAGGCGACTTCCCCACCGACAGTCGGGATGCCGACGCAGTTCCCGTATCCAGCGATGCCGGATACGACATGACCGAATAAATGTTTCACACGTGATTCGTTCAAATCTCCGAAACGGAGTGAGTTCAATAAAGCGATCGGACGGGCGCCCATCGAGAAGATGTCACGGATGATTCCACCTACCCCAGTCGCTGCTCCTTGATAAGGCTCAATCGCGGACGGATGGTTATGACTCTCGATTTTGAAGGCGACGGCTTGTCCGTCTCCGATGTCGACGATTCCAGCCCCTTCTCCTGGTCCTTGTAAGACGTGCTTGCCGGTTGTCGGAAACTTCCGGAGCACCGGTTTCGAGTTTTTGTACGAACAGTGTTCAGACCACATGACCGAGAAGAGACCGATTTCTGTATAATTCGGTTCCCGGCCAAGCAGTGAGACGACGAGCGCGTATTCGTCGTCCGATAATCCCATCGTGGCATAAATCCGTTCATCACGGATTTGTGTAGCTGTCGGTTCAGTTGTAAGTAACATGTCGTGCCCCCCATTTTACGATTGACGTGAATAACCGTTTACCGTCTTCCCCACCGAGCAACGCTTCGACCGCACGCTCCGGGTGTGGCATCATGCCGAGTACGTTTCCTGCCTCGTTCGTGATGCCGGCGATGTTTTCGACCGATCCGTTCGGGTTCTCTTTATAGGTGAACGCAATCTGGCCATTTGCCTTCAATGTCTCGAGTGTCGTTTCGTCACAGTAGTAGTTGCCCTCACCGTGTGCGATTGGCACGCGAATCGTTTCCTGTGCCGCGTACTCACTTGTGAACATCGTCTCGTTGTTTTCGACGACAAGGTCGACGGTCTTACACATGAATTTCAAATCGCGGTTTCGCATCAATACACCTGGGAGGAGTCCCGCTTCGACGAGCACTTGGAATCCGTTACATACGCCAAGAACCGGGCGTCCTTCTTCCGCGAAACGCTTCACTTCAGCCATGATTGGTGAAAACTGGGCGATTGACCCGCAGCGCAAGTAGTCTCCGTATGAGAAACCACCTGGTAAGAGGACTCCATCAAATCCTTCAAGTGAGGTTTCCGTATGGAACACGTATTCCGCTTCTTCCCCGAGCACATCTTTTACCGCATGGTACATGTCGAGGTCACAGTTTGATCCTGGAAAGACGATGACCGCAAACTTCATGCGAGTACCCCCATCTCGATTTCAAAATTCTCAATGACCGTATTGACGAGTAACTTCTCACACATCTCTTTGACCATGGCTTCTGTCGTGTCGTCCGCTACTTGAAGCTCGATGACTTTCCCGATCCGCACCGATTCAACTCCAGCGAATCCGAGATGTTCGAGCCCGCCTTTTACGGCAACTCCTTGTGGGTCGAGTACACTTTCACGTAATGTCACATACACATTTACTTTTTTCATTGTCCGTTTCCCCCTATGCGTGTTAACAATTGTCCATACGTCTCAGTCAAAGAACCTAAATCGCGACGGAATACATCTTTATCAAGTTTCTGTTTCGTTTCTTTGTCCCAGAGACGACACGTATCCGGTGAGATTTCATCCGCCAAAATGATCGTCCCATCCACTTTTCCGAACTCTAGTTTGAAATCGATCACGTCGATGCCGTGTTGACTAAAGAAATCGAGCAAGACATCGTTTACCCAAAGCCCGAGTTGTCGCAATGTTTCGACTTCTTTGTGTGTGGCAACTTGCAATAATCGGATATGATCTTCTGTGAGGAGTGGGTCCCCAAGAGCGTCGTCCTTATAATAAAACTCGACAATCGGTGCGAGGAGCGGTGTTCCCTCTTCCCAACCGAGACGTTTCGCTAGACTACCGGCCGCGACGTTGCGGACGACCACTTCTAACGGGATGATGTCGACACGGCGGACCAACTGTTCTCGCTCTGAAATTCGTTTGATAAAGTGCGTCGGAATCTTGTTGTCATGCATCAATTCGAACAACTGGGTCGTGATGGCGTTGTTTAAAATCCCCTTCCCATCAATCGACTCTTTCTTCTCTCCATTGAATGCTGTCGCATCGTCTTTGTAGTACACACGAAGCACACCCGCTTCTTCTGTCTCAAATAATGCCTTCGCCTTACCTTCATAAATTGCTTTCATCTGAACCGTTCCCCCTTAAAAGTGAGAGGGGCATGTCGCCCCTCAACGATTACAAACCACAGCGTTCAAAAATCGTATCGACACGACGTACGTGATAACGCGGGTCGAACAACTCATCGAGCTCTTCACTCGTAAAGAGTGCGCCCATTTCTTTGTCCTCTTCAATCAATGTACGGAACATCGTCTCTTCTTCCCATGCCTGCATCGCCTTCGGTTGAACCGCGTCGTATGCCGCTTCACGAGACCAACCCTTTTCGATGAGACCGAGTAAGATCCGTTGCGAGAAGATGATTCCGAACGTGCGGTCCATGTTGCGACGCATGTTGTCCGGGAAGACCGTCAAGTTCTTCACGATGTTACCGAAACGGTTCAACATGTAGTTGAGGAGAATCGTTGCATCCGGAATGATGATTCGTTCTGCTGATGAGTGCGAGATATCACGTTCATGCCAGAGTGGGACGTTCTCGTATGCTGTCATCATATGACCGCGAATGACGCGTGCAAGACCCGTCATATTTTCAGAACCGATTGGGTTACGTTTATGCGGCATCGCCGACGACCCTTTTTGTCCTTTCGCAAAGAACTCTTCCACTTCGCGTGTCTCTGTTTTTTGAAGTCCACGAATCTCCGTTGCCATCTTTTCAATCGATGTGGCAATCAATGCGAGTGTTGACATGTACTCGGCATGACGGTCACGTTGGAGAGTCTGTGTCGAAATCGGTGCAGCTTGGATACCGAGCTTGTCACAGACGTATGACTCGATGAACGGGTCGATATTCGCAAACGTCCCGACCGCTCCGCTCATCTTCCCGAATTCAATCGTTTCGCGAGCTGCCATGAAGCGTTTTTTGTTCCGTTTCATCTCTTCATACCAGAGGGCGAGCTTCAGACCGAACGTGGTCGGTTCTGCGTGCACGCCGTGGGTACGTCCCATCATGATGTCATACTTATGTGCTTTCGCTTTTTCTGCGAGAATACCGATGAAGCGATCTAAATCGGCCTCTAAAAGATCATTCGCCTGTTTGATTAAGTACGAGAGTGCCGTATCGACGACATCCGTCGACGTCAATCCGTAATGCACCCATTTTTTTTCTTCTCCGAGTGTCTCAGAAACGGCACGAGTGAACGCGATCACATCATGACGTGTCTCTTGTTCAATCTCTAGAATCCGATCAACATCAAACGATGCCTTGTCCCAAAGAACTTGTACATCTTCTTTCGGGATGATACCGAGTTCACTCCAAGCCTCACAGGCATAAAGTTCAACTTTTAACCAAGCCTCGAATTTGTTCTGATCAGTCCAAATGTTTGCCATCTCTGGGCGGGTGTAGCGTGAAATCATAAAACGGTCTCCTTCCAAATTGCCAGTTGTTCGATGGTATGAAGCGCTTCTTCGACCGTGTCACCAAGGACGTTCAAATGTCCCATTTTGCGACCTGTCTTCGCTTCATCTTTTCCATACAGATGTAGTTTAACATTCGATGGCAATGCTTTGACATGAAGTCGTGGCATATGCTCGCCGAGAAGGTTGACCATGACGACAGGCGATGTCAATCTCGTCCGTCCGAGGCGCATCCCGGTCACGGCTCGAATGTGTTGTTCAAATTGTGAGGTTTCACAAGCATCAATCGTGTAGTGCCCGGAGTTGTGCGGACGCGGCGCAAGCTCATTCACATATAGACGGCCATCCGCCATGACGAACAGCTCGACAGCGAGCGTTCCCATTAAGCCGATATGGTCTGCAAGCTGGAGAGCGAGGTGTCTTGCATCCTCTTGAATCTCATTTGATACGCGAGCCGGTACAATCGATAAATGTAGGATGTTGTTGTGATGAATGTTTTCACTGATTGGGAATGTCGACGTTTCGTCATACCCTCTCGTCACAATGACTGAAATTTCTTTTTCAAATGGCAACCAAGCTTCGGCGACATATTCCTGCTCGACAAAATGTTCAACGAATGTCTGAAGGTCATGTTCCGACCGAATGACCGTCTGCCCTTTCCCGTCATAACCGAAGCGACACGTTTTGATGACAAAAGGTAAGCCGAGCTTCTCATATGCCTGCCGTACATCTCGAACCGTACGTACCGAAACATACGGTGCGACACGTAGTCCTGCTGATTCAATCATCTGTTTCTCTAAGATGCGATGTTGCGTCGCCTTCAACACGTCCATACCTTGTGGGCATTTTTCTTCGATGGCTGCAATCATTTCCGTATCGATGTTCTCAAATTCATAAGTCACAACGTCTGAACGAGCAGCGAGTTCTTTTGCGGCATTCACATCATCAAATGAGGCAACAATTGAATCTGCCACTTGAGCAGTCGGTGCATTGGGGTTCGGGTCAAGACAAAGTGTCGTGTATCCCATTGCACTCGCACTGAGTGACATCATCCGTCCAAGTTGTCCTCCACCTAAAATTCCGATTCTCATCAGACCAACTCCTCCGTTCCTCGCATCGCCATCTCTTGTTTCTTCTCACGAAATGCATCAAGTCGATTTGTAATGTCTGTGGAGTGGATGCTGAGAATTTGAGCAGCCAATAATCCTGCATTCGTTGCTCCCGCCTTACCAATCGCAACAGTTGCTACTGGAACTCCTGCAGGCATCTGAACAATGGAGAGGAGCGAATCCATTCCATTGAGTGCTTTCGACTGAACCGGGACACCGATGACAGGAAGTGTCGTTTTCGCAGCGACCATTCCAGGAAGGTGGGCTGCCCCACCAGCACCCGCAATGATCACTTGGATGCCTCTGCCTCGTGCCTCTTCAGCATATTCGAACATAAGGTCTGGTGTACGGTGAGCGGATACGACTTGTTTTTCATATGGAATCTGCAACTCATCCAACACGTCACACGTATGTTTCATCGTCTCCCAATCAGATGAACTTCCCATGATTACTCCAACTGCTACGTTCATTCCCAATGTCCCCCTTACAAAAAGAAATCCCTAAACCGACAATCAGTTTAGGGTATAGGCATGACAAATACACGTCCGCTACACCCCATAGTCTGATCAGAATCGGTGATCAGGTAGAAACTTGCAAGCCATTTCCTTGCGATTATATGGAGCACTATTTATTTTTCTTATCTCACACGCCTATCGTACCTTGTTCTTTGAAAACATGTCAATAAACTGCGAACATTTTAATTGTCTGAATATTTATCGTTCGCTTTTTGGATGTTATCAGCACAATCTTATCCGATAATGTATGCTATTGAAAAGGGGGAGTTAGATGAGTTACATCGCAAGTTTACGGGAAGTGATTGGGAATCGTCCAATTATCAGTGTGGGAGCAACCATTTTGGTCATCAATCAAAAGCAAGAGGTACTGATGCAATTCCGATCGGATACACTTGACTGGGGATTACCAGGAGGATCGATGGAACTCGGAGAAACATTGGAAGAAGTCGCTGCAAGAGAATTAGAAGAAGAAACTGGACTTCTCGCTGAGCAATTTGAATTAATCCAAGTCTTTTCCGGTTCAGATGGTTACTTCAAATATCCAAACGGAGACGAGACATACGGTGTCATTCATTTATACCAGGCGAAAAGAGTACATGGAGCGCTCGTCATGGAAGATGGTGAAAGTTTGGCTCTTGAATACTTTAGTAAAGAGAATCTTCCTAAAAAGATAGAAAAACGAGCTCAAACTTTATTGGATGCGCTTGGAAATCGATGCTTTGAACGCGAGCATTCATTTTGAGACATAAAAAAGCCGTCACGCAGATTGTGTGACGGCTTGGCATTAGGATTCTTTAGAGACGCATTCAAATAAAATCGATTGATGGGAATGGACAGGTTCATCTTTGGCTCCCGTTTGCTCAAAGACGGGCTTTTCAATACGGCGTATAGGACGATAACCCATTTCATTGATTCGATCTAAACATTCACTGACCGTTTCATTTGGTTCGACATATACTTTGATCTTCTTAGCCATTGCTTCTTACGTCCTCTCTTCCACTAAGCTGAATCGATGATATGAAAAAACGGCGGCCCTTGAGCGAATGCTCCAGAACCACCGTTTGCCTGGCAACGTCCTATCCTCACAGGGGGAGATCCCCCAACTACTTTCGGCGCTGAGACGCTTAACTTCCGTGTTCGGCATGGGAAC